>JBKJZS010000362.1:0-1783 GCA_046714915.1 Polaromonas sp.
AGGTGTTCAACATCGTGCACGGGTTTGAGGGGGAACTGGACGAGCAGTTTCGCCGCTCGACACTGAGCGGCTGGCGTTTTGACGGTTTGCCCTGGGAGCAGATGTAGTCGCACTCAGGGCCACGAAATCCGACCTCAGCCCTTGCTCCACGGGCACAAACAGCTACGTTTTTAATAGCATTTAACGCCCTGTCTTTTTACCCCCTTCCCGCCCTGCCCTTGCCGCATTCCACGCCCCACCCCTCCCCGCTGGACATTCTTGGCCAGGTCTTTGGCTACAGCAGTTTTCGCGGCCCGCAGCAGGCCATCGTTGACCATGTGGTGCAAGGCGGCGACGCGCTGGTGCTGATGCCCACCGGCGGCGGCAAATCGCTGTGTTACCAGATCCCGGCGATTGCGCGGCAAAACGACGGCCATGGCGTGACGGTGGTGATCTCGCCGCTGATTGCGCTGATGCACGACCAGGTCGGGGCCCTGCACGAAGCCGGTGTCTCGGCGGCGTTCTTGAATTCCACCCAGACGCAGCAAGAAAGCAGCCAGCTGGAAAAGCAGCTGCTGCGCGCCGAACTGACCCTGCTCTACGCCGCGCCCGAGCGCATCAACACGCCGCGCATGAAAGCTTTGCTGGGCTCGCTGCACGAGCGCGGCCTGCTCAGCCTGTTTGCAATTGACGAGGCGCATTGCGTGAGCCAGTGGGGCCATGATTTTCGCCCCGAATACCGGTCTTTAAGCCTGCTGCACGAGACCTTTCCCGACGTGCCGCGCATTGCACTGACCGCCACTGCCGATGCGCTGACGCGGCAGGACATGATCGAGCGCCTCAAGCTCGAGGACGCGCGCGAATTTGTCAGCAGCTTCGACCGGCCCAACATCCGTTACACCATCGTCGAAAAAACCGACGCCACGCGCCAACTGCTGCGCTTCATTGAGAGCGAACACGCGGGCGAAGCCGGCATCGTGTATTGCCAGTCGCGCAAACGCGTCGAGGAAATCGCCGGCACGCTGCAGGACGCGGGCATCAAGGCCATGGCCTACCACGCCGGGCTGGACAGTGCGCTGCGCCAGCAGCGGCAGGACCGCTTCCTGCGTGAAGAAGGCATGGTCATGGTGGCGACGATTGCCTTCGGCATGGGCATCGACAAGCCCGACGTGCGTTTTGTCGGGCACCTGGACATGCCCAAAAACATCGAGGGCTATTACCAGGAGACGGGTCGCGCGGGCCGCGACGGCCTACCCGCCAACGCCTGGATGGCCTACGGCCTGCAGGACGTGGTGAACCAGCGCCGCATGATAGACACCAGCGACGCGGCCAGCGAGGAATTCAAGCAGGTGATGCGCGGCAAGCTCGATGCGTTGCTCACGCTGGCCGAAGATACGCGGTGCCGCCGCGCCAATTTGCTGCGTTATTTTGGCGAAGAGTTGACCGATGCCGGAGCCGGCCAACGCAGCGCCGGGCCGACCCAGGCAAGCACAGCCCCCTCGGGTGACAGCGCGGCACACGCAGTGGCCAGCGTGGGGGCCAGCGAACACAGCGAAGGGCCGCCCCAAGCAAGCACAGCCCCCCCGGGGGGCAGCACAGCACACGAAGTGGCCAGCGTGGGGGCCGGAGCAGTGCGCCGCGCCGGGCCGCCCCAAGCAAGCACAGCCCCCTCGGGGGGCAGCGTCTTACACGACGTGAAAAGCGTGGGGACCAGCGAACGCAGCGAAGGGCCGCCCCGAGTAGTTCAGCCCCCCCGGGGGGCAGCGTCTTACACGAAGTGAAAAGCGTGGGGGCCGCATATTAC
>JBKJZS010000363.1:0-2856 GCA_046714915.1 Polaromonas sp.
GCCGCGTGCTGGCCAGCGGACGCGCCATCGGGCAGAAGATCGGTGCCGGCAAGGTGCGTGTGGTCGCCCACGCGGACCTGATGTCGAGCGTAAGAAAAGGCGACGTGCTGGTGACCGATATGACCGACCCGAACTGGGAACCGGTGATGAAGCGCGCCAGCGCCATCGTGACGAACCGCGGGGGCCGTACCTGCCATGCCGCCATTTTTGCGCGCGAGCTGGGCATTCCGGCGGTGGTCGGTTGCGGCGATGCTACCGAGCGGCTGGTGGATGGCATGCTGGTGACGGTCAGCTGCGCCGAGGGCGACACCGGCAACATCTACGACGGCCTGCTGGAAACGGAAGTCACCGAGGTGCAGCGTGGCACGATGCCGCCGATTGACCTGAAAATCACGATGAACGTGGGCAACCCGCAACTGGCGTTTGACTTCTGCCAGATTCCCAACCATGGGGTCGGTCTGGCGCGCCTGGAATTCATCATCAACAACAACATCGGCGTGCATCCAAAGGCAATTCTGGACTATCCCAATGTCGATGCCGACCTGAAAAAGGCGGTGGAAAGTGTCGCGCGCGGCCACGCCTCGCCCCGTGCCTTTTACGTCGACAAGGTGGCCGAAGGCATTGCGACCATCGCCGCGGCTTTCTGGCCCAAGCCGGTAATTGTTCGCTTGTCGGACTTCAAGTCCAACGAGTATCGCAAGCTGATTGGTGGTTCGCGTTACGAGCCGGAAGAAGAAAATCCAATGCTCGGCTTCCGGGGTGCGTCGCGTTACCTCAGTCCGGACTTTGGTGAAGCGTTTGCGATGGAGTGTGAAGCGCTAAAACGCGTGCGCAACGACATGGGCCTGAGCAACGTCGAGGTCATGGTGCCTTTTGTCCGTACGCTGGGTCAGGCCGAAAAGGTCACTCAGTTGTTGGCGCAGCACGGACTCCAACGCGGCGAGCAGGGACTGCGCGTGATCATGATGTGCGAAGTGCCGAGCAATGCAGTTCTGGCCGACCAGTTCCTGGAGTATTTCGACGGGTTCTCCATCGGCTCCAACGACCTGACTCAGCTCACGCTGGGGCTGGACCGTGATTCGGGTCTGGCGATCCTGGCCACTGACTTTGATGAACGCGACCCGGCTGTCAAGGCCTTGCTCAGCCAAGCCATACAGGCCTGCAAGCGTCAGGGCAAATATGTTGGCATCTGCGGCCAGGGCCCGAGCGACCACCCTGACTTCGCGCAATGGCTCAAGGAGCAGGGCATTGGTTCGATCTCGCTCAATCCCGATACCGTGATTGAGACCTGGAAGCGCCTGGCTAGCTGACGAAGCAAGTTTGCCAGCAGTCAAAGTCAACCGAGGGAAAACCCCCGCTGACTTGCGCGCACACGGTAAGCAACTGGCAAGCCCTCCGATGACAATCAAAGGCAATGCCTCGAAATGCCATGCTTGCCCTTGTCATCACTGTCAAACTGCTTGCAGAAATTGCGCTGCTTGTGCTTTTGGGCCAATGGGTCATTGGCCTGCTGTCCGGCCCAGCCCGGGAACGGAACCCGTTCTATCGCGTGCTGCAGTTGGCGGGACGGCCTTGGGTACGTGCAGCACGCTGGCTCTCGCCCAGGGTTGTGCTGGACCGCCATCTGCCTTTGGTGGCTTTCCTGGTCTTGCTGCTCATCTGGGGCGTGGCGACCGTCGCGAAAATCAGCATCTGCCTGCGAATAGGCGTGGCGCTGTGCAAATAACGTTTTTTTTGAACTACTTCTTCTTGAGAATGCAGGCCGTGCTGCTGCTTGTTTTCGGAGAAAAATTACGCGCCCTAGCCCGATTTGACCGGATGCTACAACTCCGGCCCGTGGACCGTTATGCGCTCGCCAGTCGGGCCCATGTGCACGCCCAACTCGAAAATTTTGAAACGGCGATCAGCAGCCTGCAGCAACTCACCAGCGCCTGGCCGCAAGAAGCTGCGCCCTGGTTCAACCTGGGCTATGTGTTGCAGCAAGCCGGGCACCATGAAGACGCCGAGCCCGCATTCCGCAATGCCCTGGAGCGGGACCCCCGCATGGACAGAGCCTGGTACGGGCTGGCACTGGGCTTGATGCATCAGCGGCGCTTTCATGACGCGGCCGAGGCGCTGAAAAATAACACGGCATTGCAACCGATGAGCCCCCATGGCTGGTACCGGCTGGCGGAGGTCCGGCTGGCGCTGGGCCAGCCCGAGGAGGCCCGCAAGCATCTTGAGCACCTGCGTCAGTTCGAACCCAAGGTGGCGGCTCAACTGGAGCGTGAGGTCGGGCTGGACCCGGCAGCCGACAGGCCGCTCGCAAGTCGGGGTGGACCCGCGCCGACGGTTATAGCAAGCGGAGCGTGCGATGCGGCTCACTGAGAACCATCACCGTTATTGGCGGAAAAATCTTGTGGTGACGGCGCTACTTTTGCTGATCTGGTTCACGGTCACGTTTGTCGTCAGCTACTTCGCGCGTGCGCTGAGCTTCACTTTTTTCGGCTGGCCCTTCAGCTTCTGGATGGGCGCGCAAGGGGCTCTGCTGGTGTATGGCTTCATCATCGGGTTTTATGCCTGGTATATGAACCGTCTTGATAGTGCGCATGGCGTGGCAGACGGAGACGACTGAGTGGCAGGTTTTTTCGGCTCCCGCGAAGGCATAGCGCTTACCAGGCAGCAGTTCAAGGCCCAGCTCAACCGGGTATACCGCTGGTACACGGCCGGTCTGGTGCTTTTTGTGGCCGTACTTGCTGGCCTGGAACAAATGGGTTTACCCCGCCTGTGGATAGGCTCCACTTTTTTGCTGGGCACCATCGGGCTCTACGCCGGCATTGGGGTGATGAGCCGCACGACCGACGCTGCCGAATACTA
>JBKJZS010000364.1:0-3327 GCA_046714915.1 Polaromonas sp.
GGGGGCGATGAAGGAAGCGTTGCCTATGACGGTACCGCAGTGGGTCTGCGTCAGCGGGTCCTGCCGTTCATCGAGATGTTAAAACGCTGCCACAAGGCGGACAGCGACGTGGTCTGGGGCGTATAGAATTACACCCACGCTTGCCACTGCGTGTAATACGCTGGGCTCGCGAAACGACCGTGCGCGCAGCTGTTCAGTGAAGCGAGCCCAATGCCGGGCCTACGCTATGCACATTCCGCGGCATCACGCTCGGCCCGGCCCCGAGGTTGCTGTGCTTGCTTGGGGCGGCCCTTCGCGGCGCACTTCATTGCCTCCACGCTTTTCACTGGGGCTAGTTTTCCTGGGGCGCCCCGGCGGAAAGTTGCCATTTCCCCTTCGGGGTCTCGCAGCCGGTGCTAGTCGACCTTGGCGCCGGACACCTTCACGACTTGCGCCCATTTGGTGATTTCAGAGTCGATCAGCCGGGCAAACTCCTGCGGCGTGTTGCCGCTGGGAATTGCCCCCTGTGCCAGCATTTTTTCCTTGATCGCTGGCGTGGCCAGCGCCTTGGCCACTTCCTGCTGGATGCGGCTCACCACCTCGGGCGGTGTACCCGCGGGCGCCAGCAAGCCAAACCAGCTGCTGGCTTCAAAGCCCTTCAGCTTGCCGGCTTCTTCGATCGTTGGCAGCTCGGGCATCGCAGTCGAACGCTGCGCACTGGTGACGGCAAAGGCTTTGAGCTTGCCGCCCTTGATCTGCGGCATCGCCGAGGGCAGGTTGTCAAACATCACGTCGACGCTGCCACCTATCAGGTCGAGCAGGGCCGGGCCGGAACCTCGATAAGGAATATGCGTCATGAAAATCCCGGTCTGGGATTTGAACAGCTCGCCTGCCAGGTGAATCGAGGTGCCATTGCCGCTTGATGCCATGCTGAACTGGCCCGGATGGGACTTGGCGTATTTAACGAAGTCAGCCACCGTGTTGATCCCCAGTTTGGCGGCCTTCTCGGCGTTCATCACCATCACATTGGGCACGCCGGCCACCAGTGTGATGGGCGCGAAGTCTTTTTGCGGGTCAAAAGGCATCTTGGCGTACAGCGACTTGTTGATACCGTGCGTACCGACAGTGCCCATCAGCAGCGTGTAGCCGTCTGCCGGCGATTTGGCCACGAGGTCGGCGCCCACATTGCCGCCGGCGCCGGTCCGGTTGTCAACCACGAACTGTTGGCCAAAGGCTTTGGACAGCTCGGGCGCGACGGCGCGGGCGAGAATATCCGTCGTGCCGCCCGGTGCAAAAGGAACAACGATCCTGACTGGCTTGTTGGGCCAGGCGCTTTGTGCCGCGACCGACAGGGCGGCGCACGCCGTGGCGGCAGCGAAGCACGCAGAAAAAATCAGCTGGCGGGTGTTTTTGAGATGGAGGTTCATGGGCGTTTCTTTCATTGTGTTTGCAAGGATGCGATGGCCTGGTGGCACCGTTGTTGCGCCCGCACGCCGAGTGCAAGCGCCTGTGCGTTCAGATGGCTGATGATTCCATCGTCCAGGGTACTTTGCGCTTCGCCGATGCGGGCACTGTTATGCGATACGGTGCACGCGGCAAGGGCGCGCGCCTGGAGAAACTCGAGCGCCGCAAGACCGGCGCTGTCTTTCCCGACACCGGCATCGTTGAAGACGCTCAGCATGGGCTTCGCTGCGAGACCATAGCGGGCCGAACTCAGGCCGCCGTGGGAGCCGCTGACGGCAATGCAGCCCTCATCCTGCGCGCCCAGCTGGGTAATGGAGTCAACGATGCGTAACAAAGGCATGGTTTGTTTGTACTGCCAAGTGGCCTTGCCGTGTCCGTGGGATAACCCGGAGCAAGGAGCTATCCCATGAGAAAAGCCGCCCGGCCTTTCGGCCCAGGGCGGCGTGCCAGGGCAATATCCCCTCAGTCGGCAAATTTGCCAGCGGCTTCGATTATTGGCTTGAGTTTGGCGATCTCGGCCGTGACAAAGGCCTTGTGCGCAGCCGGCTCGACACGCTTGTCATTCACAACCACGGCGCCCAGGCCTTCCTGCTTCTTGATGAAGTCAGGGTCTTTCAAGGCCACTTTGAGTGCGGCGTTGATCTGGGCCAGCGCAGCCGGTGGCGTGCCCTTGGGCGCGTACAGACCGTGCCAGATCGTCAGCTCAAAGCCCTTCAGGCCCATTTCCTGCAATGTGGGGAGGTCCTTGAGCAGCTTGTTGCCAGAGAGCGGCTTGGCGGTGGTCACGGCAAAGGCCTTGACGCGGCCGGCTTCGATCTGGCCGGTGGTGTTGGTGGTCTGGTCGCACATCAAGTCAACCTGGCCGCCGACCAGCGCGTTCATGGCTGGCGCGGTGCCGCCGAACGGGATGGTGGTCATGGCTTCACTGGCCTTGATGGCTGATTGCCACATCAAGCCGCACAGGTGCGAGGCGGAACCCAGGCCGGCGTGGGCAATGTTCAGTTTGCCGGCGTTGGCCTTGATGTAGTTTTCAAAGTCGCGGTAGGTGTTGGCCGGCAACTGGGGCTTGCCGATCAGCGTCATCGGCACTTCGTTGATCATGCCGAGGAATTCGAAATCTTCCAGCGGCTTGTAGGACAGCTTGCGGTACAGGGCAGGCGCGGAAGCCATGCCGATGTGGTGCAGCAGCAGGGTGTGGCCGTCGGGTGCCGCCTTGGCAACTTTGGCTACGCCAATCGTGCCACCGGCACCACCGACGTTTTCCACCACGAAGTTGGCACCGCCGCCCATGGATTTGCGCATGGCTTCGGCCAGGTCGCGGGCCACGCGGTCGGTCGGGCCACCGGCCGCAAAAGGCACCACAAATGAGATGGGCTTGGAGCCGGGGAAGGTTTGCGCGTTGGCAAAGATGGCCGTTACAGCGGCGGCCAAGACTAACAGGCGTTTCATGAGCGTCTCCTTGAATGAAGACACAAAGTGTACGGCTGGCTTGCCCCGGCCGCATCGCGGGAACTACGTAAGGGCAATCCCCTTCAGTGTTCTTTCAGTGCTTTTTTATTTGTAGCTCCGGGCGTCTTCAATGACCTTGCCATCGTTGGGCAGACTGCCTGGGGCCAGCAATTGCACGGTGCCGCGCAGCTTGGTGACATCGCGGATGGCCTCGCTGATGCGCTGGTCCAGCCCGGCGTGGGGCGAGGCCGTCTCGACCTGAAAAGTCATGCTGTCATTGGCCATTTCACCGCTGACCACCAGCCTGGCCTTGAGCACTTCGGGGAAGCGCCGCGCGATGTCGGCCACCTGGCCCGGATGCACAAACATGCCGCGGACCTTGGCGGTCTGGTCGGCACGGCCCATCCAGCCCTTGATGCGCGCATTGGTGCGCCC
>JBKJZS010000365.1:0-1686 GCA_046714915.1 Polaromonas sp.
GTGTAGAAAACCAGACCTTCCGAGCCGAGATCCGCAGGTGAAGCGACAAGTGTTGCGGGGCATCCCTCTTCACCAGCCAGGGCCGCGGAACCGGCCTCGGCCTGTCCTGAGCTAGTCGAAGGGCCGGGCCGCAGGCGCAGCGCCCCCTCGGGGGGCAGCGCAGTACGCGAAGCGACAAGCGTGGGGGCCATATTCATCCACATCCAGCCGGCAATCGTATCAATGGCATTGTGCCGACCAACATCCTCTACAAACAGCAGCATGTGGTCGCCATCGTGGCTGGCCTGAAACAGTGCACAGGCATGCACCGAACCAGCGGATTTGTAGGTGGTTTCCTTGAGCCGGATGGTGTTGACCAACCCATAGAGTTGACCCTGGGTGATGTACGCAGTGGTCGGCAGAGCTATCTGATCCACCTCGTCCATCAGGCCGCCAAACACACTGCCCTGCCCGCAACCTGTCGTGACCACCCGCCTGGAAGTTTTTTCTTCGATATCCTCAATGCCGTGACGCGTCCTGACGGCGGCAGCACCCACCTCCCAGTCCACCGTGATGGACTCGATGTCTCCTACCTCCTTGACCAGCCTCTGGTTCCGCAGATAACCCAGCACCAGCAGCTCCGGATGCGCTCCCAGTGTCATCAGCGTGACCAGCTCGCGCTTGTCGACATACACCGTCAAGGCGCGTTCGGCCGGGATTGAGATCTGGAGCGACTCACCGTACTCGTTGACCGCGTCGATTTCGCAGGTCAGCGGCGCTAGGGCTTGGGTCAGTTCAGGCAAGGGCATGATTGAAGACTACAACAAAAAGGCCGACACCTTGCGGGTCGGCCTTTTACCGGAGATGGGATCTCAGGATTTCTTCGCTGGCGTCATCGCTGCATCAGGCGTCCTGCCGCTGGGCGGGCTGGTTGCCGTGGGCGCAGGGGAATGTGCGCCGGCGGCTTCCAGCGGTTTGGCTGCCTCCGGCGGGACGTAGACAAAGGCGCCCGGATCAGTGCACGGTGGCGCGGGCGTTGCCGGCTTGGTGTCCTTGCCGGCCGCCTTGGCGACCTTGTAATAACGGGCCGCTACCTGATCCTGCGACTGGCAGAGTTTGTAGGCATCGACCTTGCCGGTCCAGGCCGTTTTAGCGGCAGCCTCAGCCGCCTTGGCCTTTGCCTCGTCGCTCAGTGGCGGCAACTTGGCCAATACCATCGACGAGGCCATGATCAGAAAGCTGGTGATTAAAAGTTTTTTCATAGCAAATTTCCTTAAACCTGCACGGACTGACCAGGCGGGACAAACTCACTGCGCTGGGCCGGTATCTTGCCGGCCTTCACGTCGTCATACCAATACTCATGGTGCTCCCTGGCCCAGGTCTCATCCACATAACCCGTTTTCATGCTCTGGTAGGAACCTTCCAGGCCAATGGTGCCTAGGTAGATATGCCCGATGAACAGGGCCATCATCAGTACCGAGGCCACGGCGTGAATCATGTGAGCAATCTGCATGGTGCCGCGCTCATAGACGAGGCCCGGAAGCAGCTTGTCGAGCACGAAGCCCGAGGCCACAACGATAATGCCCAGAAAAAACACGCCGCCCCAAAACATCACCTTTTCACCGGCGTTGAATCGGTGCGACGGGACATGCTTGCCCGACAGAAGACCGCCGCCTTTGAGAAGCCAGACCAGGTCGCCGCGGCTGG
>JBKJZS010000366.1:0-11986 GCA_046714915.1 Polaromonas sp.
GGCGACCGGTTTGACGAAGCCATCATCAACTACATCCGCCGCAACTACGGCATGCTGATTGGCGAGCCGACGGCGGAAGCCATCAAGAAAAACATCGGCTCGGCTTTTCCCGGCTCCGAGGTCAAGGAAATGGAAGTCAAGGGCCGCAACCTGTCCGAAGGCGTGCCGCGCAGCTTCACGATTTCCAGCAATGAAATCCTGGAAGCGCTGACCGACCCGCTGAACAACATTGTCAGCGCTGTGAAAACAGCGCTGGAGCACACACCGCCCGAACTCGGCGCAGATATTGCCGACCGCGGCATGATGCTGACCGGTGGCGGTGCGCTGCTGCGCGACCTGGACCGTCTGCTGGCCGAAGAAACCGGCCTGCCCGTGCTGGTGGCGGAAGACCCCTTGACCTGTGTCGTGCGCGGCTGCGGCATTGCGCTGGAACGCATGGATCGTCTGGGCTCCATCTTCACCTCCGAATAAGCCAGGGACGCTGCACGCCCCACGCGCATGATGGCCTGCATTATTTCGCACCCGGCGGGAGCCATCGGCCAGGTTGACAGAACACCATGCCTTTAGGAACCCTGGACCGAACCCCGCCCCCCTTTTTCAAGCAGGGGCCGTCGGCTTTTTCCAAACTGATTTTTTTCAGCGCGCTGGCCCTGTTTTTAATGGTCGCCGACATGCGTTTTCACATCACCCAGCCACTCCGTGCCACGATCGCCACGGTACTTTACCCGGTGCAGTGGCTGGCCTTGCAGCCGGTCCGGGCGGTGCAAAACGGCAGCAGCTATGTCACGGCCCTCACGCAGGCCAAGGCCAGTGAAGAAGATGCCCGGACAAAACTCGCCGTGCAGTCATTGCGGGCCAGCCAGGTAGAGCAATTGGCGCTGGAAAATACGCGCCTGCGAAAACTGCTGGGGCTGCGCGAGCAGAAGGCCATTGCCGGGCTGGCGGCCGAGGTGCTGTACGACGCGCCCGACCCGTACACGCGTAAAGTCATCATTGACAAAGGCCTGGCCCACGGTGTTCAGGTCAGCTCGCCGGTGGTCGACGAAGCGGGCGTACTGGGACAAGTAACCCGGGTCCATCCGCTGGTCAGTGAAGTGACACTGGTGATTGATCGCGAACTCGCTATTCCGGTGCTCAACACCCGCACCGGTGCGCGCAGTGTGGCCTATGGCGAGCCGACTGCTTATGGCGGCGGGCTGGAGCTGCGATTTATGGGCAGCAATTCGGACGTGCAGCAGGGCGACCTGTTGACGACCAGCGGCGTCGACGGCGTCTACCCGCCCGGCCTGCCGGTCGCGAAAATCGACAAGATCGAACGCCGTGCCGAGTCGGCTTTTGCCAGAATTTTCTGTCAACCCCAGGCGCTGGTCACCGCGGCCTTCCATGTCATGGTCATCACGCCGGTGTCGGCACAGATCCCGCAGCGGCCGGCCGACCCGCCCGCGCCCGGTCCGGTCAAAAAAGGAGCCTCGAAATGAGGGACTTGAGCGCCGCCGGGTCGCCTCAAGGCGCGAGGGCACCCTCGGGGGGCGGCGCAGTACGCGCCGTGACGAGCGTTAGCCCCCTGCAATTTTCCGCCGGGCCGCCCCCAGGAAAATTAGCCCCCCCGGGGGGCAGCGCAGTACGCGAAGCGACAAGCGTGGGGGCCATGCCATGATCATGCCCTCAGGCCAGCAGCTGCTGCTGCCGGCGAATCCGGTGTTTATCTGGACCAGCCTGATCGCGGCCCTGCTGCTGGACATGCTGCCGCTGGGACGGGTGCCGTGGATGCCGGATTTCCTGGCGCTGGTGCTGGTGTTCTGGAACGTGCACCAGCCGCAGCGCGTGGGCATCGGCCTGGCCTTCATGTTCGGCCTCGGCATGGACGTGCATCAGTCGGCCTTGCTGGGGCAGCACGCGCTGGCTTATACCGCGCTGAGCTTTTTCGCCACCATGATTCACCGCCGTCTGCTGTGGTTCTCGGTGCCGTCGCAGGCGCTGCAAGTCTTGCCCCTGTTTGTACTTGCGCACGCCGTACAAATCGTCATCCGGATGATCAGCGGCGGCGTTTTTCCGGGCTGGGTGCTGCTGCTGGCGCCGCTCGGGGAGTCCTTGCTGTGGCCGCTGGTCAGCGTGCTGCTGCTGGCGCCGCAGCGACGGGCGCCCGACCCCGACCAAAACAGGCCCTTGTAAGATATGGCCCCCACGCTTGTCGCTTCGCGTACTGCGCTGCCCCCCGAGGGGGCTGTTCTTGCTCGGGGCGGCCCTTCGCTGCGTTCGCTGGCCCCCACGCTTGCCGCTTCGCGTACTGCGCTGCCCCCCGAGGGGGCTGTCTGGCCTTGGCGCGGCCCGGCGCTTTTTGAACGGTTTGGTACCGTGACATGACCGAACTCAGAAACGTCGAAGCTGATCTTTCCCGCTTCCGCGCGCGCGTGCTGGTGGCCAGTCTGGTCGTGTTGTTTGCCTTCATGCTGGTCGCCGCCCGGCTTGTTTTTCTGCAGGTGATCCGACACGACGACCTCAATGAGCAGGCCGAAAGCAACCGCACGGCGGTGGTGCCCATCGTGCCGAATCGCGGCCTGATTCTGGACCGCAACGGGATTGTGCTGGCGACCAATTACTCGGCCTACACGCTGGAAATCATACCGTCCAAAGTCGGCGACCTGGAGGAAACCATTGAAGCGCTGGGGCGTCTGGTGGATATTCAGCCGCGCGACAAGCGCCGCTTCAAGAAGCTGCGGGAAGAATCCAGGAATTTTGAGTCACTGCCCATCCGCACCCGCTTGAGCGACGAGGAGGTGGCCCGGTTCGCCGCCCAGCGTTTCCGGTTTCCCGGTGTCGACATCCGGGCGCGGCTGTTTCGCAGCTACCCGCATGGCGAGCTGGCCAGCCATGTGGTGGGCTACATCGGGCGCATCAACCAGGCCGAAAAAGAACGGATAGAGGGCAGCGACGATGAGGGCAACTACCGTGGCACCGACTACATCGGCAAACTCGGCGTGGAACAAAGTTTTGAGACGCAGCTGCACGGCACCACGGGCGTCGAACAGGTGGAAACCTCGGCCGGTGGCCGGGCGGTCCGCAAGCTTGCCAGCAGTCCGGCAACGCCTGGCAACACGGTGGTGCTGTCGATCGATATCAAACTGCAAAAACTGGTGGAAGACATGTTTGGCGAGAGGCGCGGGGCGCTGGTCGCGCTGGATCCAAAAACGGGTGAAGTGCTGGCCTTTGTCAGCAAACCCACCTTCGATCCCAACCTCTTCGTCGATGGCATTGACAGCGAAAGCTGGCAGGCGCTGAACGAGTCGATTGACAAACCGTTGCTGAACCGGGCGCTGCGCGGCACCTACCCGCCCGGTTCGACCTACAAACCCTTCATGGCCATGGCGGCGCTGGAAACCGGCAAGCGTCAGCCCGGCAGCATTACCAACGACACGGGCACCTGGCTGTTTGGCGGCCACCTGTTCCGCAGCCACGGCGCCGGGCTCGGCCCGGTCGACATGTACCAAAGCATCGTCAAATCCAGCAACGTCTACTACTACGCGCTGGCCAACGATCTGGGTGTGGATACCATGCACGATTTCATGAAACCGCTGGGCTTTGGCCAGCTGACCGGCATCGACATCAACGGCGAGGTACGCGGCCTCTTGCCCAGCCAGGCCTGGAAACGCCGGACCTACAAAAAAGCGGAGCAGCAAAAATGGTATCCCGGCGAAACCATCTCACTGGGCATCGGCCAAGGTTACAACGCCTTCACGATGCTGCAGGTGGCGCAGGCGACGGCCGTGCTGGCCAACAATGGCATCAAGCACAAGCCGCGGCTGGTCATTGCGACCCAGGACCCCATGACCCGTGCCAGTCAGTCCATCCCTGCGGAGGCGCCGGAAAACCTGCACTACAAGCCCGAAAATGTAGCCGTGGTGCGCAAGGCGCTGGTAGGCGTCACGCAAGAGGGCACTTCGGCACGGGTGTTCGCAGGTGCCGGTTACCTGAGCGGCGGCAAGACCGGCACGGCGCAGGCGGTGACCGTCGGCCAGAAAGACAAGTACAACCCCCGCAAGCTGGAAGAGCATCAGCGCGACCATGCGCTGTACATGGCGTTTGCACCTGCGGAGGATCCGAAAATTGCGTTGGCTGTCGTGGTGGAAAATGCCGGCTTTGGCGCGGCCCATGCCGCGCCCATCGCCCGGCGCGTGTTTGACTATGTACTGATGGGTCAATACCCCAATGACGAAGACCTGGCCGCAGTGCAAAAAGGTCTGGCTGGCCCGCCGATAGGCAAACCGCGTGCGGCCGCCAGTGTGACTTGGCCGGCCGCGCCCGGGTTTCCCGGTGTCGCCGCCACCGTGCCCGCCGTGTTAGCCGGCAGCAGCCTGGCCGCAGCCCGAACAGCGGTCACGCCAGTGCCGGAACCAGGGCGGGCCGGCCGGTAGTTTCTTCCCGCCAACCGTGCGCCAATGCTCACTTCAAAAATGCATCAACGCCGGATTTCAGAATCAGGGCACTGACACGCCGATAAACACAACCCGCACAAGACCCGCGCCATGCTTCAGGGCCAGGCGGGTGCCCAGCAGGCTGCCGGCCACCTTGGCAGTGCCATGGTCAGCGCAAAACGCCACCAGACATGGCCCTTGTAGGCGAACAGCAGCAAGGCCGCCGCGCACGACACTATCAGCAATTCCATGATCCGATTGTCTCATCGGGTCGACGGGCGATCGGCTGCGAGCAAGTCGATGTGGCGGCACCGGGTGCGCCGATCAGGCGAGCCGGGCAAAAAAAAGCGCCGGGCTTGCCGGCGCTTTACAAAAAACATCCTGTAGGATGCCAATACTGTTCTGGTTGACTGTGTCTGTCTCCTCGGCCCTCTGCGAGCAACTCGTCTCGTCTGCAGGTCAATCAATGTAGTCTGCGCACCCGCTTCGTGCATTGGGATTTTCCCTTCCCCTGGCTGGCTTCCGCCCAATGCAGCAGGTGTGGCTTTTGCCACTTGCCCTGGTTCACCCGTTGCTGACACACCCTCAGCGCGCAAGGTCGGTTTCCCTGGACTGCGTTCGGGGAAACAACGGTGCTGATTTTCACCCTGTCTTTGCCCGACCGGCGTGTGCCGGCCGTGTCAGCGCGAGACTTGCCCCAGGGTGAAGATGCAGCAGCAGCCCGGCGCCGGCCTGCGCGAGCAGGGGCTCCTGCACCTGGGTGTGCACCACGCGCCCGGGGTTGACGGTTCGAGCGCCGCGCCCGGCCCGGCTTGCGCGGGAAGCTCATGCACCGGCAGGCGCACGGCAGGGAACCACCGTCAAACCCCGTCGCGTATCCACTGCGCGGCTTTCTCCGCGATCATCAGCGTGGGCGAGTTGGTATTGCCGCTGGTAATTAGCGGCATCACGCCGGCATCGACGACGCGCAGACCGACAATACCCCGGACCCGCAGGTGGGCGTCGACCACGGCCATGGCATCGTCCGTCCGTCCCATTTTGGTGGTGCCCACCGGGTGGAAGATGGTGGTGGCGATGTCGCCCGCCAGCCGCGCCAGGTCCTCATCGCTCTGAAACTGCACGCCAGGACGGAACTCTTCCGGCGCGTAGCCAGCCAGCGCACTCTGGCCGACGATGCGGCGCGTGACGCGCAATGAATCAGCAGCGACGCGGCGGTCCTCCGGGGTGCTGAGGTAGTTGGGCGTGATCGCCGGTGCATCTTCAAAATGGCCGGTTTTGATCTGGACCGAACCCCGGCTGGTGGGGTTGAGGTTGCAGACGCTGGCCGTGAAGGCGTCGAAGCTGTGCAACGGTTCGCCAAAGGCATCCAGTGACAGCGGCTGCACGTGGTACTGGATGTTGGGGTAGGGCTGATCGGGCGAGCTGCGTGTAAAAGCCCCGAGCTGCGACGGCGCCATGCTCATGGGGCCGGTCTGCCTGAACGCGTATTCAAGCCCGATCTTGGCCTTGCCCCAGAACGAGTTGGCCATGGTGTTGAGCGTGAAGTTTTTAGCGGTGCCGCTGTTGACCTTGTAGACCGAGCGGATCTGCAGGTGGTCCTGCAGATTGGCACCCACGCCAGGCAGGTCGACCAGCACCGGGATGCCATGGCGCTGCAGCAAGCCGGCCGGGCCTATGCCCGAGAGCTGCAGGATTTGCGGCGAGCCTATGCTGCCGGCGCTCAGAATGACTTCACCCATGGGGCCGGAGTCGCGGGTGGCAAAGGCGGTGACGCGTTCGTGGCCGGTCCAGACCTCGACGCCGGTGCAGCGCTGGCGCCCGTCGTCCTGCGGTTCGATGATGAGTTTGCAGACCTGCGCGCTGGTCCACATTTCAAAGTTGGGACGGGCGTAACACGCGGGTCGCAAGAACGCCTTGGCGGTATTCCAGCGCCAGCCGTTTTTCTGGTTCACTTCGAAATAAGCGACACCTTCGTTGTTGCCACCGTTGAAGTCGTCGGTGGCCGGGATGCCGGCCTGCTGCGCGGCCGTGGCAAAGGCGTCAAGAATATCCCAGCGCAGGCGCTGTTTTTCGATACGCCATTCGCCGCCCATCTTGCGCGCCAGGCCCTGGCTCGTCGAATGCTGGCTTTTGTGGCCGTGCAGACGCCGGAAGTTTTCATTCGCGGTGGCCTTGGTTTGCCCTTTCGGAATATCGAGTTTGTAATGGTCTTCGTGCATGCGAAAGTCCGGCAGCACCTGGTCCCAGGTCCAGCTGTCGTCGCCGGTGAGCTGCGCCCACTGGTCATAGTCGCGCGCCTGACCGCGCATGTAAATCATGCCGTTGATGCTGGAGCAGCCGCCCAGCGTCTTGCCGCGCGGGTAGCGCAGCGTGCGGCCGTTCAGGCCGGCGTCGGGCTCCGTGTTGTAGAGCCAGTCGGTGCGCGGGTTGCCGATGCAATACAGGTAGCCGACCGGGATATGAATCCAGTGGTAGTCGTCCTTGCGGCCGGCTTCAATCAGCAACACGCGCTTGGAGGCGTCGGCGCTCAGCCGGTTGGCCAGCAGGCAGCCTGCGGTT
Organism: Polaromonas sp.; assembly: GCA_046714915.1. GTDB lineage: Bacteria > Pseudomonadota > Gammaproteobacteria > Burkholderiales > Burkholderiaceae_C > Polaromonas. Next base: position 6,972 of record JBKJZS010000366.1, read on the forward strand.
CCCCCACCGACAATGATGTAGTCAAAGATGTTGTCACTCATGGGTGGAACGCCTCCTTTCTGCCGGGGCTGTTCCCGGCCTGGCCGGGCTGTACCCGACCGTCCGCCTTGCCTGGCGGGCGGGGGCGAAGAAGCCGGATCGCGCACATTGGCTTCGTTGCGGCGAGCCCGTCGCTGTACCCGAACCTCTCCCCCGCTCTCCAACGTGCCTGGGACCGATGTTGATGGCGTGACCCAGGGTTTGCGTGGCCATCGCCAGCCTGTTCATGGCTGGGCAACTTCGATCATTCATAGTCAAACTCCATTCGGTATGTGCCGAGATTATCGGACTGCAACGGCTTGCGCCCAATTGAATATTCGGGAAATGTCGTTATTACCAACCGGACTGGACCTTCACACCCTCATGGGTTGGCGATAAATGCCCGCCCGGGCAATCTTTCAGGTGTTGGCGCCAGGCTGGCCATGACGCAGCCCGCCCGCCGGCTTGCCGATTAAAAGCCTGGAAGCTGCCACGGGGCTGACATTGCTCACCAGAACGCAGGGCGTGAGTCTGACACCCGAGGGTGCGTTACGCGAGGGTGCGTCACTGGCGCGAAAAAAGCGTGGCGGCGCGGCGCGATTTCAAAACAGGGCGTGCACCCGGCGCGTGCGGCTGCACGGCAGATCGCCGATCGCGTCACAGCCAACCCTGTAGGACGGGGAGTGCGTGTTTTGGAGACAAATGCTGTGGCCGTGGAAGCTGCGACTGGATTAATATGGGCGAGCAACGCGCCTGCCGGGCCAGGAAACGTTTCAGCAAAAAATGGCCAATCGCGGCCGTGGGCCGCCGAGACTTCCCAACCCGACAGGCTCGTCGCGGCAATGTGGCAACAACGGCGCGTGGCCATAATGCCATCTCGCCGAGTAACTCCCAGTGGTTGCACCTATCGAAAAAATGCCATCTCCGGAGGAAGTCGCTGCCCGCGAATCTGCTCCGCACATAGACCAGCAAGACTCGCCCACGGGGGCGTGTTATGCCGTGCTGGGTCCCTGGACGGCGGCTGAGCTGACGGTCCAGCCGGTCTGGGACGCGCTGACAGCCCGCCTGCAGGCGCTCGGTCCTGCGGCCTCAAGCGGGGCGGCGCAGTGGGATTTGCGCCAGATTGAACAGCTGGACCACCTCGGGGCCCAGGTGCTGTGGAACCACTGGGGCCGACAGTGGCCTGAAAAAATTGAAGTCCAGCCTGCGCAACGCGCCGTGCTGGACCGCGTGGCCCAATTTAGCGTCGACCGGTCCCCCCGCCCCGCCGCCGGCTTTAAGCAGGCGTTCCTGTCGCTGGGTGCAGGACTGCTCCAAATTGCCGACCATGCTGCGGATCTGCTCGCCCTGATCGGCCGGCTGCTGCTGAACCTGATCAAACTGGCGCGGCGCCCGCGCGAAGGGCCGTGGCGCGACCTGTCCGGCCATCTCTACCACATTGGCGCCACCGCCTTGCCGATCACCGCCTTGGTTGGTTTCCTGATTGGTGTGGTGCTGGCCTACCTGATTTCGCAGCAGCTGCGCCAGTTTGGCGCTGACGCCTTCATTGTCAACATTCTGGGCATTTCGCTGATCCGCGAACTTGGTCCGGTGCTGGCGGCGATCCTGATTGCCGGGCGTTCCGGCTCTGCCATCACGGCGCAGATCGGCGTGATGCGCGTGACCGAAGAGCTGGACGCGATGCGGGTGATGGGCATTGCCCACAGCTACCGGCTGGTCATGCCGCGGGCGCTGGCGCTGGCGATTGTGATGCCGCTGATCAGCGTCTGGACGACCGTGGCCGCGCTGCTGGGTGGCATGCTGGCCGCTGACCTGGCAATGGGCATCACGCCGTCCTTTTTTATCAACGCGCTGCCCGAAGCCGTGGATGCGGCCAACCTGACGCTGGCCACCGCCAAGTCGGTGGTGTTTGGGGTGCTGATTGCGCTGATCGGCTGCCACTTCGGCTTGCGCGTCAAGCCCAACACCGAAAGTCTGGGCCAGGGAACCACCGCGTCGGTGGTTACGTCCATCACGGTCGTCATTTTGGTCGATGCGCTGTTCGCCGTGCTGTTCAAGAGTATCGGCATATGAACTGGCCCCCACGTTCGCGCACTGCGTGTCGCTCTCTGCCCCCCGGGGGGGCTGGACTTGCTCGGGGCGGCCCTTCGCTGCGTTCGCAGGCTCCCACGTTCGCGCACTGCGTGTCACTCTCTGCCCCCTGAGGGGGCCGTTTCTTCCTGGGGGTGGCCCGGCGGAAAAATAGCCCCCAGGCCCGCTGATACTGTTGCGCCATGAATGATCCTGTCGTCGAGATCCGCAAGCTGTCGACCGTGTTTACCCACGGCGACACGCAGTCGGTCATTCACAAGGATCTGGACCTCCGCATCCAGCGCGGCGAATTCATGTCGCTGGTGGGTGGCTCGGGCACCGGTAAAACCGTGTTGCTGCGGCAGATGCTGGGACTGGAGCAACCCACTCAAGGCGAGATCACGGTGCTTGGCAAGCCGGCGGCTGAGCTGGGCAAACGCGGCGCGGCGCGTCGCGTCGGCATGCTGTTTCAGCAAGGGGCCCTGTTTTCAGCATTCACCGTGCTGGAGAACATTGCTTTTCCCTTGCGTGAACTCAAGACCCTGCCGAGCGCGCTGATCCATGAAACGGCCATGGTCAAGCTGCAGATGGTCGGGCTGGCGCCTGAACACGCCGACAAAATGCCGAGCGAGCTGTCCGGGGGCATGGTCAAACGCGTCTCGCTCGCCCGGGCCCTGATCATGGACCCACCCCTGCTGCTGCTCGACGAGCCGACCGCCGGGCTGGACCCGGAGAGCTCCGACAGCTTCTGTGCCCTGCTGCGCTCCTTGCACCACGACATGGAGCTCACAGTGGTGATGGTCACGCACGACCTCGACACGCTGTTCGAACTGAGCACACGCATAGCCGTGCTGGCCGACCAGAAAGTGATTGTCAGCGGCCCGCCCAAAGATGTGATTGCGTTTCCTCACCCTTTTATCCGTAACTTTTTCCTCGGTGAACGGGGCCAGCGGGCGATGGAGTTGCTGCGCGAATACCCCTTTACCGTCTGACCACCGTGACGAACTTCACACCCTGCCGCACCTGCTACGGATTCCTCGCGGCCCCATCTCGCAACCGGGTAAGCGCCGCCGGCCGCGTATTTTCCGCCGGCAGGACCGCATCAACACACACCTGGTCGGGCCGGCACGGATTCACCTTTTGGGTGGCAGCGCTACACACCCGATGACGTCGCCAGCCCACCCCATGAGAACCCATTCGGGCAGGTCCAACTGCCGTTTCCAGGATAAGGAGTATTGAGATGGAAAACAAAGCCCATGCCATGGCCGCCGGCGCCTTTGTACTGGTGGTCGCCGCCCTGCTGGCCCTGCTGGCAATCTGGCTGACCCGCGACAGCGGCGATCGCAACCTGTTCGAACTGTCCACGCGCGCGACCATCTCCAGCTTGCAGCCGCAAGCGCAAGTCCGCTTTCGCGGTGTGCCGGTCGGCAAGGTCGAGTTCATCGGCTTTGACTACAAGACCAAGGGCAATGTGCTGATCCGCATCTCGGTCGATGAGGGTACGCCGCTGACCAAAGCCACCTTTGCCACCATCAGCTCGCAGGGGGTGACGGGGCTGGGCTTCATCCAGCTCGAAGACAACGGTGCGGCGGCCGAGCTGTTGGTGCCCAATGACAACGACCCGCCGCGGATCGAACTCAAGCCTGGCCTGCTGGACAAGCTGCTCAGCAAGAGCGAAGTCATTTTGGAGCAGGTCGAGCAGGCCAGCACCCAGCTCAACCAGTTGCTTGGCAAGGAGAACCAGCAGGTCCTGGTCGGCACCATCACGCAGATTGGCCAGGCCGCCGACAGTTTCAACAAACTGGCCTTGAAGCTGGATCCGGTGGCGTCGGCGCTGCCGGCCCTGAGTCGGGAAACCAGCGCCACCCTGCGCTCGCTGAAAACCGCCGCGGACGATGTGTCCACCACCGCCACCGAGGTAGGCAACAGCGCGCAGCGCCTCAATGCCAAGGGCGGCCCGATCGACAAGTTGGCCGAAGGTGGTGCCGCGCTGGCGGCCACGTCGGAAACTTTCAGCGCAGCCACCTTGCCCCGGCTTGGCGAGGTGGCCGAGGAAACCGCCCGCGCCATGCGCCAGCTCAGGCGCACCGTCAATGCGGTGGACGACAACCCGCAGTCCCTGATCTTTGGCAATGGCCCGCCCACGCCCGGTCCGGGCGAGCCCGGCTTTGCCGCTCCTGGAAGAAACAAATGACTCACCCCCAAAGTGCTATAAATATAATAGCTGTTTTCTCAAGTCCAGTAAGGGCTGGAGGCCGATTTTATCTAATGCTTGGGGCGCTGCTGCTGCTGGGCGCCTGTTCTGCGCTGCCCGACAAGCCGCTGCGCGCCGCCCTGTTCGACTTTGGCCCTGGCCCCCTGGGCACACAGCCCGTGACGCGGACGGCCGCCTTGCCGCCGTTGGCGCTTGCCGATATTTCGACGCCCGGCGGCGCACTGGACAACCAGGCCGTGTTGTACCGGCTGGCCTACGCCAATGCTCATCTGCTGGGGCGTTATTCCCTGGCCCGCTGGTGCATGCCCCCGGCGCTGGTGGTGCGCCAACGGCTGCGCGAGGCGCTTAGCCGCAACCGTGTCGTGCTTAATGCCGGTGAGGGCCCGGCCTTGAACCGCGGCGCCAACCAGGGCGTGCTGCCGCGGGTGCTGCAGCTCGAGCTGGAAGAATTCAGCCACCTGTTCGAGGCACCCGGCAGCAGCGCCGGTCTGATTCGGCTACGCGCCACCTTGGTGGAAAGCACACCCAGCGGCGAAAAACTGCTGGCCCAGCGCAACTTCACGATGCAGCGTCCGGCGCCCAGCGCAGACGCTCCCGGCGGCGTGCGCGCGCTGACCGAGGCGACCGACGCCGCGATTGAGGAGATCTCGCAATGGCTGCAACAGGTTCCCTGAACACCGAAGGGGCAAGCGTGGGGGCCAGCGAACGCAGC
>JBKJZS010000367.1:0-2615 GCA_046714915.1 Polaromonas sp.
GCCGCGCAAGACGGTGCTCGAAATGCAGCGCCTGCTCAGCGACAAAGAGGGTGCGATCGAGATGCAGTTTGCCGGCAACCAGGCCAAATTTTCTTTTGAAGGCATGGAGTTTGTGACCAAGCTGGTCGAAGGCAAATTCCGGGACTACAACCGCGTCATTCCGAAGAATCACAAAAACATCATCACCCTGGGCCGGGTGCCGTTGCTGGCATCGCTGCAGCGCACCGCCATCCTGACCAGCGAGAAGTTCAAGGGCGTGCGCCTGAACATCGAGCCAGGCACCCTGCGCGTGGCATCGAACAACGCCGAGCAGGAAGAGGCAGTGGATGAGCTCGATATCGACTATGCCGGCGACGCGATCGAAATTGGTTTTAACGTCACCTACCTGATCGACGCGCTGGCCAATATGGAGCAGGACATGGTGAAGATTGAATTGGCCGATTCCAACAGCTCGGCGCTGCTGACGATTCCCGACAATGCCGCGTTCAAATACGTGGTCATGCCGATGCGGATTTAAGGAAAAGAAGATGCCTGTCATTGCGGGTCTGACCCGCAATTCACGCCACAAAAACTCGCGCCCGGGTTTATGCGGCATGGATCCCGGATCAAGTCACGGGGTGACAAACCAGGGGCTGGAACAAACCGTATTGGGCCAGACCCGGAATGACAATCAGAGTAAAACCCAACCCGCTGTCGAAGGCGGGTTGGGCATTCAAGAGATTGAGAAAAGTTAGTTATGACCGAAGAAAACCAGAGCAACGAAACTACGCCCAACGACGCCGGCCGTGAAATTGAAGGCGTTCGTTCGGGTGCGGGCGGCGAGGCAAGCTCCAACTTCCAGCCAAAGATCGACACCAACCAGGCCGGCGCGTCAGAAGGGTATGGCGAGGGTTCGATCCAGATCCTGGAAGGCCTGGAAGCCGTGCGCAAACGCCCCGGCATGTACATCGGGGACACCTCGGACGGCACCGGTTTGCACCACCTGGTGTTCGAGGTGGTTGATAACTCGATCGATGAATCGCTGGCCGGCCATTGCGACGACATCATGGTCACCATCCACCTGGACAACTCCATCAGCGTGGTGGACAACGGCCGGGGCATTCCGACCGGCATCAAAATGGACGACAAGCACGAGCCCAAGCGCTCGGCGGCCGAGATTGCGCTGACCGAGCTGCATGCCGGCGGCAAGTTCAATCAGAACAGCTACAAGGTGTCGGGCGGCCTGCACGGCGTCGGTGTGAGTTGCGTGAACGCCCTGTCCAAAATGCTGCGCCTGACAATTCGCCGTGAAGGAAAAGTTCATGTGATGGAGTTTTCCAGAGGTTTTGTGCAAAACCGCATCGTTGAAACGGTCGGTGGTGTGGAAGTTTCGCCCATGCAGGTGCTGGGCGAGACCGAAAAGCGAGGCACCGAAGTCCACTTTCTGCCTGACACCGACATCTTCCAGCAGAACGCCGATTTTCATTACGAGATCTTGAGCAAGCGTCTGCGCGAGCTGAGCTTTTTGAACAACGGCGTGAAGATCCGCCTGAAGGACGAGCGCAGCGGCAAGGAAGACGACTTTGCCGGCGCCGGCGGTGTCACCGGTTTTGTGAATTTCATCAACAAGGGCAAAACCGCTTTGCACCCCAACGTATTCCACGCCATGGGTGACCGCCAGAGCGACCAGAACACCAACATCGGTGTCGAAGTGGCGATGCAGTGGAACAGCGGCTACAACGAGCAGGTGCTGTGTTTCACCAACAACATTCCGCAGCGCGACGGCGGCACCCACCTGACCGGCCTGCGTGCCGCGATGACGCGGGTCATCAACAAATACATTGACGACAGCGAGCTTGCCAAAAAAGCCAAGGTCGAAGTCACCGGCGACGACATGCGCGAAGGCCTGACCTGCGTGCTGAGCGTCAAGGTGCCCGAGCCCAAGTTCTCCAGCCAGACCAAAGACAAGCTGGTCAGCAGCGAAGTGCGCGGCCCGGTCGAAGACATTGTCAGCCGGCTGTTGAGCGACTACCTGCAGGAGCGCCCGAACGACGCCAAGATCATCGTCGGCAAGATCATCGAAGCCGCTCGCGCCCGCGAAGCCGCCCGCAAGGCGCGCGACATGACGCGCCGCAAAGGCGTGCTCGACGGCATGGGCCTGCCCGGCAAGCTGGCCGACTGCCAGGAGAAAGACCCGGCGCTGTGCGAAATCTACATCGTCGAGGGCGACTCCGCCGGCGGCTCGGCCAAGCAGGGCCGCGATCGCAAGTTCCAGGCGATCTTGCCGCTGCGGGGCAAGATCCTGAACGTCGAAAAAGCCCGGTATGAAAAGCTGCTGACCAGCAATGAAATTCTGACGCTGATTACCGCGCTCGGCACCGGCATCGGCAAGGCGGGCGGGATTGGCGGCACGCCTGGCAGCGACGACTTTAACGTCGCCAAGCTGCGCTACCACCGCATCATCATCATGACCGACGCCGACGTTGACGGCGCGCACATCCGCACGCTGCTGCTGACCTTCTTTTACCGCCAGATGCCGGAGCTGGGCGAGCGCGGCCACATCTACATTGCGCAGCCGCCCTTGTACAAGGTCAAGTCGGGTAAGGAAGAGCAGTACCTCAAGGACAGCGCAGCGC
>JBKJZS010000368.1:0-9005 GCA_046714915.1 Polaromonas sp.
AGGCCGCGATCTCGCGGCTCCAGTCGATCGCCAGCCCCATCGCCTGCAGCTGCGCCTTCATGTGGGCGATGTTCTCGTAGGTCCACCTGGCCGGCGGCACGCCGTTCTGCATCGCCGCGTTCTCGGCCGGCAGGCCGAAGGCGTCCCAGCCCATGGGCATCAGCACGTTGAAGCCGCTCATGCGCAGGTAGCGCGTCAACATGTCGTTGATGGTGTAGTTACGCACGTGCCCCATGTGCAGCTTGCCGCTGGGGTAGGGCAGCATGGAACAGGCGTAGAACTTCTTTTTGGCGGTGTCTTCGGTCACGCGGTAAGCGTCCGTAGCCGTCCAGTGGGTTTGCGCATTGCGCTCAACATCGCGGTGGTTGTATTTGTCTTGCATGGCGCACGGGAATAAGAAAAAGGAGGCAGTCAAATGCTGCCGGCTGGTCGGATTTTAGGCGCTGGCCGCAGCTTCCCCGGCCACACCGCGTTCACGGTCGGGTGGCGGGTGCCGGCGCCGGGGCTGGCAAAGGCGTTGGCGCTGCGGCTTTGGGAGCATCCGCGACAAAACCAATCCGGTTCAGCCCGGCCTTTTGCGCAACGCCCATCAGCTCGACAATCTTGCCGTAAGGCACGGACTCATCGGCGCGCAGCTGCACTTCGGTGTCGGGGTTCAGTCCGGCGCTTTGCTTCAGGCTTTGGGCGAGCTGGACCAGAGAGACCGGCTGATCGTTCAAAAAAGCCTGTCCGGCCTTGTCGACCGCCAGCGTCAGGTAGCCGGGCGCCTCATTGGGCTTGGCGGCATCGGTTTTGGGTAAATCGAGCTTGATGGAGCCAGCCAGCAAAGGCGCGGTAATGATGAAAATCACCACCAGCACCAGCATCACATCGACCAGTGGGGTGACGTTGATCTCGCTCATGGGCTGCGCGCCCTGGGTGCGTTCGAGCCGGCCAAAACTCATGCTGCGTGGGCCCCGCGCCCGCCACTGCGTGTACTTCGCTGCGCCCCGGGAGGGCGGTCATTTTCCATGGAGGGGGCCGGCGGAAAATGGCCTCCCACGCTTGCCGCTTTGTAGGACCCGCTGCGCATGCTCAGTCCTTGCGACTGAGCAACAGCTCGCGCAAATCGCGTGCAAAACCTTCCAGATCGGCTTCGATCCGGTTGATGCTGCGGCCAAAAATGTTGTATGCAAGCACTGCCGGTATCGCCACCGCCAGACCGGCGGCCGTCATGATGAGCGCCTCGCCGACCGGTCCAGAGACCTTGTCGATGGTGATCTGACCGGCCGCGGCAATGCTCACCAGCGCGTGGTAAATGCCCCAGACCGTGCCCAGCAGGCCGACAAACGGCGCCGTGGAACCGACCGTGGCCAGCAGAACCTGACCGAACTGCAGCTTGCGCAACACCGCATGCAGCGCATCGCGCAAAACACGCGTCAGCTGCTGCGACTGGTCACCCGCCGAGGCCAGCGTGCCATTGGCCTGTATATTTGTGGCGGCGATCAAGGGCAACACCAGCACTTCACGGTCAAAAGCAGCAACTTTTTGTTGCGCCTCGCCGATGGCCGCCGACTGCCAGAACACCGCTGTACTGCGGGCCACATCGCCCACCGCCCGCTTCAGCAACCAGGCCTTCCACACAATCACGACCCAGCTGGCCACCGACATCGACAGCAGCAAAACTGCCACCAGTCCGGTCACGGCATCGCCCTGGGTGATCAGCGCGAATACGTTCATCAGCGCCTCATTTCAGGTCGAGGACATCAAACATGTCGAACAGGCCGGCCGATTGGCCAGCCAGGAAGCGCGCGGCCCGCAGGCTGCCTTGGGCGTAGGTGGCCCGGCTGGAGGACTTGTGGGTGATTTCAATGCGCTCGCCGGTGCCCGCAAACAGCACCGTGTGGTCGCCCACGATATCGCCGCCGCGAATGGTGGCAAAACCAATCGACGAGGCGTCGCGCTCGCCGGTCACGCCTTCGCGGGCGTAGACCGCGCAGTCTTTCAGGTCGCGGCCCAGCGCAGCGGCAATGACCTCGCCCATTTTCAGCGCGGTGCCGGAAGGCGCATCGACCTTGTGGCGGTGATGCGCTTCGATGATTTCGATGTCGTAGCCGGTGCTCAGTGCTTTGGCCGCCATCTCCAGCAATTTGAGCGTGACGTTGACGCCGACACTCATGTTGGGCGCCATCACGATGGCAATGTCTTTGGCGGCGGCGGCAATGTCGGCTTTTTGCGCGTCGGAAAACCCGGTGGTGCCAATGACCAGCTTGACGCCGAGTTCGCGGCACTTTTTGAGATGCGCCATCGTCCCTTCGGGCCGGGTGAAGTCGATCAGCACCTGCGAGCCGGACAGGCCGACAGTCAGGTCCGAGGCAATTGGGATGCCGCTGGTATGTCCCAGGAATGCGGCTGCATCGGCGCCCAAGCCCGGACTGGCGGCCACATCGAGTGCGCCGGTCAACTGGCAGTCGCCGCTGGCACGCAGGGCCTCGATCAGCATCTGGCCCATCCGGCCGCTGGCGCCAGCGACTGCAATGCGGTGACGAGGCGCGCTACCGGCCTGGTTCACCGCGCTCACCGAGCCGGGCTTTCCAGCGGCGGGTAGCTGGCGGTAGGCGGCGCGGACGCCGATGGCGGGGTGGCAGAGGCGGGAGCTACGCCGGCCGCCGGTTTCTTTTCTGCGGCCTTGAGCTGATCGTCCGTCAGCTCCAGCACCGGCACCTTGCCCAGCTTGCGGCGGGAGTCGAGCTTGGCGACAAAATCGGATTCGCTGGGCATGGCATCCCCCTCAAAACGAGCGAGCGCATCCCCGCTGAAAAAAACCGTGAGCCGGAGCGCCTGCGGTTCGGCTCCCTGCCGCTTCAGCGTGAAAACGTAGTCCCAGCGATCAGCGTGGAACACGCTGGCCAGCAGCGGCGTGCCCAGTACCTCGCGCACCTGCGCACGGGGCATGCCGGGTTTGAGCAGCTCAACCTGCTCTCTGGAAACAAAATTGCCCTGAACAATCTCTATCTTGTAGGGCGTGATCCAGTTGACGGGGTTGGCCTTGCTCTCGCCCAAGCCGCTGGTCATGCCTTTGATGCTGCCGCAGGCGGCCAGCACCACGCAGGCTAGGGCGGTTAGAGCCGTTTGGATGCCGGGGCGATATGTTGCAAACATGGGATAGGGTGTAGCGATATGATCGTCCATTGTAGCGGCAGGGTGCCGCCCTGCGCGAGCATCGACACCACCCCTAATGCCAGCTTGAGGCCCCCCAACTGCGGCCCTCTATTCTTCGGGATACTTCCATGAGCAACATCGACGAACTCAAAAGCACGGGGCTGAAAGCCACCTTGCCACGACTGAAGATTCTTGAAATTTTCCAAGCCGGAAAGCAGCGCCACATGACGGCTGAAGATGTTTTCAGAGTGTTGCTGGAAGACCGCTCCGACATCGGGCTGGCCACCGTTTATCGCGTGTTGACGCAGTTCGAGCAGGCCGGTTTGCTCAACCGCAGCAATTTCGAGTCGGGTAAAGCCGTCTATGAGATCAACGAGGGCCAGCACCACGACCACTTGGTGTGCCTTGATTGCGGCAAGGTCGAAGAGTTTTACGATGCGGAAATTGAAAAGCGGCAACAGTCGGTCGCCAAGGCCAAAGGCTTCGCGATTGCTGACCACTCGCTGTCGATCTACGCCAACTGCACCAAAGAAAAATGCCCGGATCGCCCCGCATCCCCGCGCCACCACACCCATACCCATGCCTGAGCCCCGAGTTGATCGGCGGTGTTTTTGAAAATATCAAGGAAAATCGCCCTTCAGCCCTTTATTGACGGGCGCATGCAGCTATCAAACCAGTAGCAATCGACGAACCGGCAATCTTAAGCCGGGCCGCCCGGGAAAAATTAGTCCTCAGGGGCAGCGCAACGCCGAAGGCGCGCCCAGCGACAAGTGCGGAGTCACGGGACGGTGCGCAGGCCGCCCCGACCCAGTCCAGACCACTCGGGTCCGCGTAGTACACGAAGTGAAAAGCGTGGGGCCATGTTTCCGCCGGGCCGCCGCAAGGAAAAATGCGTCCCCTCGGGGGGCAGCGCATGACACGCAGTGAAGCGTGGGTGCTTATCTCTCTAGCCGCCCCGATCCATCGCCTGGCGGTGCCGCTCGACAAACTCCTGGTAGGTGTCTATGCCGCGCAGCTGCAGAATGACGTTGCGCACCGCCGCCTCCACGAGCACCGCGATGTTGCGTCCGGCCACCACCTGGATCACCACCTTGCGCACCGGAATACCCAGCACATCCTGCATCAGCGGCTCATACGGAATGCGCTCGTACTCACGTTCCAGTGTCTCGCGCCGCACCAGATGCACGATGAGATTGAGCCGCATCTTGCGCCGCACGGCGGTTTCGCCAAAAATTGCCTTGATGTCGAGCAGTCCGATGCCGCGAACTTCCAGCAGGTTGCGCAGCAGTTCGGGGCAGCGGCCCTCGATCGTGGTCTGGTTGATCCGGTACAGGTCGACCGCGTCATCGGCCACCAGGCCGTGGCCGCGCGAGATAAGCTCCAGGCCCAACTCGCTTTTGCCCAGGCCCGATTCACCGGTGATCATCAGCCCCACCCCAAGAATGTCCATGAACACGCCGTGGATGGAGGTGCGGTCGGCAAAATGTCTGGACAGGTAAGCCCGCAACACGTCAATCACAAACGCAGCCGACTCCTTGGTGGCAAACATGGGGATCTGGGCGCGCTCGCACATGGACAGCAAGGTGTCGGGGGCGACCTGCCCATCGGCAATGATCAGCGCCGGGGGCTCCAGCGTGACAATGCGCGAAATACGGCGGGCGCAGTCTTCGGGGCTGCCCGTGGTCAGATAGGCCACTTCCCGCGTCCCCAGCAGCTGCACCCGGTAAGGATGAATGTAGTTGAGGTAGCCCACCAGGTCGGCACCCGAGCGCGCTGCGCGGACCGCCACCTCGTCGAAGCGCCGCTCCGAGGCACCGAGTCCGGCCACCCACTCCCACTTCAGGGCGGGGCGGTGCTCCTCAAACAGGGCCTCGGCGCTGACAACGGTGGGCTTCATGCCTTGGAGTGCGAAAACACGTGAATCATGGTGTGCCGTCCTGGAGATAAGGCGACGGCAGGCTGTTGTCCAGCCGGCCCACCGGCAGGCCGTGAGGAGGCGCCACCGTTGTCACGCTGCAACGGCAACGCGTCGCCGCTTAAAGGTCGTTTGGGCGATTTCATATCGCATCTGTGTCCGGCAACGCCCACTAGGAGCTGACGGCGTGGCTGGAGAGCCAGGATGCGATCAAGTGGTGCAGCGCCGCCGCATCACTACTGGCCTTGAGTTGCTCGCGCAAGGTGCTGTCGCTGAGCATTTCGGCGATTTCGGACAGGATTTCAAGGTGTTTCTGGGTGGCAGCCTCGGGCACCAACAAAAAAATCAGCAGCCCGACCGCCTGCTCGTCGGGCGCATCGAAACCAATCGGCGCCTGCAACTGAAACACCGCCGCCATCGGCGCCTTCAGGCCCTTGATACGTCCATGCGGAATGGCCACGCCGTGACCCAAGCCGGTCGAGCCCAGGCGCTCACGGGCGAACAGGCTGTCGGTGATCAGGGCGCGGTTCAGGCCATGCTGGTTTTCAAACAGCAGTCCAGCTTCTTCAAAAGCACGCTTTTTGCTAGTGGCTTCGACACTCACCAGCACTTGGGTAGGGGGCAAAATTTGCGAAAGACGGTTCATAACGATCTTTTAGAGGCCAAATTATGCACTTTCAACGAGCGCTGAGGCGATCAAGGCCGTAAAAAAGCCGCCTGACTGCGCAGGCGGCGCTCTAGATTGCGTTGAAAAGCAGGCGGGAGAGAAGCCCACCCCTTGCGGCCCGGACAGCTGTGCTGTTCAGCGTCAACCCTGCCCGCTGGCTATCAACTTACATCTGCCGCTTGGCAGCCACATGGTGGTGGTCCTGGCTTTTGGTTTTGTACCGACCAACCTGACGGTCCAGCTTGTCGGTCAGCTCATCAACCGCTGCATACAAATCAGCATGAGAACTCTCGGCAAACAAATCACGTCCTTTGACGCGTACATTGCACTCAGCTTTCTGGCGCAGTTCCTTTTCCTTCATGTTATCCACCGTCAACAAGACTTTGACATCTACAACCTGATCAAAATGCCGGGTAATTCGATCCAGCTTGCTCGTCACATAGCCGCGCAAAGCGGGGGTAACTTCAAGATGGTGGCCGCTGATCGTCAAGTTCATAAAGAGACTCCTTTTCCATGGCTGGATTGGGTTTAAAAACACCGCGTTGGCTGACAGGCCAGGCGGCGGACGGACAACTCTCTTGGTTTCACTATGCGCCGGAACCGGGGTAAACGCAATGCTGCATCGCAACAGAAAATGAAACGGCCTGAAACACGGCTTGATTCCGGCTTCGCGCGGGCTGCCAGAACCAGAGGAAGGCGCCCGCCGAGTCGTTCAGACCGTTGATTTTTATGGTTTTTATAAACAACCACAACAATGCCTTGGCCCTCCGGAACCCCGCACCCCGCACGCCGGACGGGCTGGAAAGCCTGAACTTTTGCTCCGGTACTGGCGAACCACCGAGACTGCGGCTGGAAGACGCTTCAGCAAGGCCCCCGGAGGAGCGCTGGCTGACAGGCCAGTCCCGCCGGGCGGGCCAAACGATCGGGTCAGGCCGGCCGAGAGGATGCGGTCCTAGAATCGAAGCCGGTTCAGCCACCTTTACACTTTTTAACCTGCTGCTGCCCTTGCACCCACCGTCATGAACACCCTGCATCGCTTGCCCGGTACGTCCCTGCGCCATGTCGCTTGAAAGCATTTTTTCGCACGGCCTGACACGGCCCGACGAAGAACTCAACGCGCTGGTGTTGATGGGCGGCGGCGCCCGTACCGCCTACCAGGCCGGCGTTCTGCATGCGCTGGCCCGTATGCTGAGCCTGCAGGGTGACACGGCAAGGCAGCGATTTCCCTTCAAGATTCTTGTCGGCACCTCGGCCGGCGCGCTCAATGCCTGCTACCTGGCCTGCCGCGCCAACGAAGGCCTGGCCGCGTTCGGGCAGTTGGCCGGCTTCTGGGCCTCACTGCGCTCGGCGCAGGTCTACCAGCTCAAGGTGCCTGGCTGGATACGCTCCAGCCGGATTGCGGCCGCCCTGTTTCTCTCGCAGCATGTCCGGCGACAGCAGGCTTTCTTGAACAACACCCCGCTGGTGGACACGCTGCACCGCGTCATCTCGCTGGCTCATATTGACCAGGCCCTGCAGGACAAAACCCTGCTGGCGCTGGCGGTGACAGCCTCTAGTTACACCACCGGCGTGCACTGGACCTTTTGCCACACGGCGCCGGGGGCCGGATCCGGCTTGTGGAACCGGCCCGGCCGGCGGGCGGAGTTCCAGCCCATCACCATCGAGCACCTGATGGCTTCCAGCGCCATCCCCTTCCTCTTTCCGGCCACGCCCTTATGGGTCGATGGCCGCCGCGAATTTTTTGGCGACGGTTCAATGCGCCAAAGCTCGCCGCTGTCGCCGGCGCTGCACTTGGGCGCCCACAAAATCCTGGTTATTGGCGTGGGCCAGCCGGAACGCGCCGGACTGACCGGCGCAGACAGCCCGACCATCGCGGCCAGACCAACGCTGGGTGCGATTGCCGGGCACGCGCTGGCCAGCGTTTTTCAGGACACCTTGCAAGCCGATGTCGAGCAGGCCCAGCGGGTCAGCAAAACGCTGCGCCAGATGCCGCGCGAAATCGCGGCCGTGATGCCCTACCGGCCGGTCGAGGTGTTGGCAATTGCCCCCTCCCAGTCTCTCGATGCGTTGGCTCAGGCGCATGCCGGCGAATTGCCCAGCGCCACCTACAACGCGCTGGCAGGGCTGGGTGCGCTGGGCGCAAAGGGCAGCCCGAGCGGCGCAGCGCTGGCCAGCTACCTGTTGTTTGAGCCGGGTTTTGTCAAAACGCTGATGGCCCTGGGTGAGCGGGACGCCTATGCGCGCAAGGAGGAACTGATGGCGTTTTTTGGCCTGTCGCCTGGTGGTTAAAGAGGGGAGAAGTGCCATAATCACGGCTTCTTGATATCGGAGAAATCCTTGGAAAGCAGCCCAGTCGTTAAACCTGCTCGGCCTAACTCCCGCCATGCGCGTTCAAGTCCAAAACCGGATGATCAGGCCGCCAACAACGCGCGTCGTGTGCCCCCACACGCAAGCGGCTGGGTGGGCAAAGCGCCGGTTTTGTGGCGAACCCGAAGGGGCGTGGCTTTTGCGCCTTGCGGCTCATCCCGCAACCCCGCACGGCGCGAGTTAAGTAGAGCCGCCCTGGTTTTCAACACCGCAGACTGACGTTCAATGTCGGTCGGGGGTTGAAAGCGATGCCCCCATCCACCACCCCGCCGACCCGAGCCGACTGATGGCTTGGAGCCGGCGCCCCCAGACCGATTGGGAGCCAGTCATGCTGAATATTTTCACGCTCGCTAATGGGCGCCTGTTCCAGGAAGAGATCGAATCGCTGGAAGAGCTCTCCAAATTCCAGCCGATCTGGGTCGATCTGGAAGCGCCGACGCCGGAAGAAAAACGCTGGATCAAGCAGTACTACGGCCTGTCGATTCCCGAAGACGCGATGGACGAGGACATCGAGGAGTCCGCCCGCTTCTACGAAGAAGACAACGGCGAGCTGCACATCCGCTCGGACTTTCTGATTGCCGACGACGCAGAGCCGCGCACGGTACGCGTGGCCTTTATCCTGAATCTGGTCAATGACGACCTGAAAAGCAAGGGCGTGCTGTTCTCCATTCACGACGAAGATGTGCCGGTGTTCCGGCTGCTGCGCATGCGTGCGCGCCGCGCACCGGGGCTGATTGAAGACGCCAAGGAAGTGCTGCTCAAGCTGTTCGATGCCGACGCCGAATACTCGGCCGACACGCTGGAGGGGATTTACGACGGTATGGAAAAAATCAGCCGCCGCGTGCTGGCCGGCGACGTGACCGACAACGCCGCCGGCGTGGTGCTCGGCGCGATCGCGCGCCACGAGTACATGAA
>JBKJZS010000369.1:0-8313 GCA_046714915.1 Polaromonas sp.
GCGACTCCATCATCAAGGCGCATTCGGCTTGCAACGATATTCAGCACTTGGCTGCAAGAATGAGGCGACAACTACCTAGACGCGCGCCGTTTAGCTTGAACCTGCAGCCGATTCGAGCCGCGTCGCCTGATGGTTTCAATGTCTGGCTTCGATCAGTTGCTGCAACGCTGAATCCACCGCCGCGGTAGTCACGCCGGCGATGAACTGCATGCGGCCTTGCAGCGCTGGCAAGGCGGCGGCGCCCTGTGATTGCAGCAGGGCTATGGCCTGCGCTGCGTCCCTGGGGAAGTCGAAGCCATGGCTTTGCAGTAGCAGCTGGCCCTGGACATCGAGCAGCTTGAAGTGGAACTTGCCATCGGCCGCGCGGTATTGCTTGAACACCGGCAAGGCGACTTTGGCGGTTTTTTCCTTGGGGGCCGGTGTGTCCGGCGGTGTGTCATGAAAAGCGAGTTTTCGCAGCCCCACCGCCTGGCGCAGTTCGCGTATAAACGGAGTCGCCAGCTCGCGCGCCTTGTCGGCGCCGACCCGCAGGATGGTTTCAATCTTCGCAGGGTCTTTCATCAGGGCCTGGTAGTGCGCACGCATGGGGGCTACTTCCTGGTCAACCCGCTCAAACAAAAGTTGCTTGGCGTCTCCCCAACCAATACCTTCGGTGTAAGCCTTGCGCAGCGCGGCGGTTTCCTGCGGATTGGCAAAAGCCTGGTAGATCTGGAACAGCGCCGAGCCTTCCACCGCTTTCGGCTCGCCCGGTGCGCGTGAGTCAGTGACGATAGCTGCGATGAGTTTTTTAAGCTGATCGCGCGGCGTGAACAGCGCGATCGTGTTGTCGTAGCTCTTGCTCATCTTGCGTCCGTCCAGGCCGGGCAGCAAGGCCACGGACTCTTCGATCAGCGCTTGCGGCAGGACGAAATGCTCGCCATACAGGTGGTTGAAACGCTGCGCCATGTCGCGCGCCATTTCGATGTGCTGGATCTGGTCGCGGCCGACTGGCACCTGGTTGGCCTTGAACATCAAAATGTCTGCGCCCATCAGCACCGGGTACATAAACAGGCCGGCGTTCACATCGGCGTCCGGGTCGTTGCCGGCAGCGGTGTTTTTATCGACCGAGGCCTTGTAGGCGTGAGCGCGGTTGAGCATACCCTTGCCTGTTACGCAGGTCAGCAGCCAGGCGAGCTCGGGAATCTCGGGAATGTCCGACTGGCGGTAAAAGGTCACTCGCTCCGGGTCCAGCCCGGCGGCCAGCCAGCTCGCGGCAATTTCCAAGGTGGATTGCTGGATACGCGCCGGATCAATGCATTTGATAAGCGCGTGGTAATCGGCCAGAAAATAAAAACTCTCGGCACCGGCGCTTCGGCTGGCCGCCACCGAAGGCCGGATCGAGCCGACATAGTTGCCCAGATGGGGTGTACCGGTGGTGGTGATGCCGGTCAGAAAGCGCCGGGGCGCGGCGGCTGAGATCGAACTCACGTTTGCGTCAATGGGTTGGTTGGTCATCATCGCACCAGCAGGGCCAGAGGCATCAACACGATTTCAATAAGGCCGTAAGTCAGGGCCATCAGCGGCCGCATCCACAGGGTGGTGAGCACCCCGGCAAGCACCAGCGCCATCACCACAAAAAAGCCCCAGGGCTCGATGCGCGAAACCAGAACCGCTTGTTTGTAGGGCAGCAGACCGACCAGAATGCGTCCGCCGTCCAGCGGCGGCAACGGAAACAGGTTAAAGACAAACATCACCACATTGACCAATATGCCGGCCTGACACATCTTGATGAAAAACGGTTCGCTCACGGCGGCGCCCTGCAGCAGGTACAGCAGGATGCCCCACAACAGGGCCTGGATCAGATTGGCACCCGGACCCGCCAGGGCGACCCAGATCATGTCGCGCTTGGGATTGCGCAAGTTGCCAAACTGGACCGGCACCGGTTTTGCATAGCCGAACAAAAATGCGCCCGACGTGGCGAGATAGAGCACCAGCGGCATCACGATGGTGCCCAGCGGGTCGATGTGCTTGATGGGATTGAGCGTGACGCGGCCCAGCATCCAGGCGGTGTTGTCGCCAAAGTGCCTGGCCACATAACCATGCGCTGCCTCGTGCACAGTGATGGCAAACAGCACGGGGAGTGCGTAAATGGCGACGGTTTGAATCAGGTTGGCAATATCCATGCCTGGATTGTCTCAGACCTGCCCACAAGGCCCCCACGCTCGCTCACTTTTGTGTAGCGCTCTGCCCCCCGAGGGGGCTAATTTTCCTTGGGGCGGCCCGGCGGAAAATTGTCGCCCCCACGTTCGCTCACTGCGCGCAAGTTGTCTGCCCCTGAGGGGGCTGTTTCGCCTTGGGGCGGCCCGCTGTCGAAACTACAGGCCAAGGGCGACCAGGTCTCCGCGTCCCTGCCTGATTACCACCGGTTCGCCGCCGCTACCCATGGCCGTCAAATCGATCACGGTCGTGGGCTGCTGCGGGCAGGCACCGGCGTCAATCACCGCGGCCAGGTCATGCTCCAGCTGGTCGCGGATGTCGTGGGCATCATTGAGCGGCTCGGTCTGGCCGGGCGGAATCAGCGTGGTGGCCAGCAGCGGCGCGCCGTGCAGCTCCAACAGGGCCTGCAGGGTCTTGTGCCCGGGCACACGCAGGCCAATGGTTTTGCGCGACGGGTGGCTCAGGCGGCGCGGTACCTCCTTGCTGGCTTCCAGAATGAAGGTGTAAGGTCCTGGCGTGGCAGCCTTGATCAGGCGAAACTGCTTGTTGTCGACCCGTGCATAGTTGGCCAGCTCGCTCAGGTCGCGGCACAGCAAGGTCAGGTGGTGTTTGTCGTCGACCCCGCGGATGCGGCGCAGGCTGTCGGCCGCAGTTTTGTCGTCGAGGTGGCACACCAGTGCGTAACTGGAATCGGTCGGCACGGCCACCACGGCGCCACGCGCCAGCAGCGCCACCGCCTGTTTAAGCAGACGGGTCTGCGGGTTCTCGGGGTGAATCTCAAAGAACTGGGCCATCGCGAATTATCCCGAATTATTTCAGGACTCTGGAGGCCGCACACATTGAACTGGCTCAGCGCGCGGCTTTCGCGGGCGGTCAGCCAGGCCCCGGCTGCGCCGCAGAGGGCAATCAGCACCATGCCTGCCATCGACCAGCGGTCCGGTACATGGGAAAAAGCAATCCAGCCGCCCAGCATCGCAAAGCCGATCTGGGCATACAGGTAGGGCGTGAGCGTGGCGGCCGGTGCCCGCATGTACGCCAGAATCAGCAGAAAATGACCGACGGTGGCCGCGCCGCCCATCAGCACCAGCCAGCCCCACAGCGACCACGAGGGCAATGCGGTCCAGACGAAGGGCAGGGACACCGAGGCCAGCAGGGTGCCGATCCAGCCGGTGTACAGATGCATGGTGATCGGGTCTTCGGTTCGGGCCAGTTTGCTGGTGAGCACCTGAAATCCGGTGTTGGTCGCCACCAGGCCCAGCGGCAGCAGCAGGAACCAGTCGAAATCTTCGCCGCCGGGGCGAATGATGATCAGCGTGCCGGCAAAGCCGCCCAGCACCAGCGACCAGCGCAGGGCGGAAACTTTTTCGCCGAGTGCGGTTGCCGCCAGCAGTGTGATGATCAGTGGCACGATGGCCCCGATGGCGGTGAACTCTGCCACCGGCATGTACTTCAGGCTAAAAAACGCAAACAGGCTGCTCAGCAGCAGCAGCAGGCCGCGCATGCACTGGAATTTCGGGTGGACGGTGCGCAGCACAACTCAGGCCGCGTAGCGGCAATACCACCGCAGTGGTGACGACAGCCTGGAAGAAGTAGCGAAACCAGAGGGCCATCAGAATCGGCACGCTGGCGCTGACAAATCTGGTGGTGGTATCCAGCACGGAAAAACAGCCGACTGCCGCGACGACCAGCGCAATGCCGGTCAAGGCCGAAGGCGCGCGGCTCACTGGATACGGTCTTCCAGAAGCTCCCAAACGGGGGTCAAGTCGCCGGGCAAAAAGGGCAGGGTGCCGAGATCGGTGTGGCTTTCATCCGGACTGTGAAAGTCGCTGCCGCGCGACGCGGCCAAGCCAAACTCCTTGGCGGTTTTGGCGTATTTCACATACTCCTGCGTGGTGTGGCTGCCGGTAACGACTTCGACCGCCTGGCCGCCATGGGATTTGAATTCGGTGAACAGGGCGTACTCTTCATTGGGCGTGAACTTGTAGCGGCCGGGATGCGCGATCACGGCCACCCCGCTGGCGCCGGTGATCCAGGCTACGGCGTCACGCAAGCTGGCCCAACGGTGCGGCACGTAGCCGGGTTTGCCTTCGGTCAGGTACTTGCGAAACACTTCGGAGGTCTCCCTGCAGACGCCGGACTCCACCAGAAAGCGGGCAAAGTGGGTGCGCGAAATCAACTCCGGGTTGCCGACAAACTTCAGCGCGCCTTCATAAGCGCCTTTAATGCCGACATGGGCCAGGCCGTCTGACATTTCCCTGGCCCGCTGGCTGCGGCCTCCGCGTGTGGTGCGCAGGCCTTGCTTCATGCCGGCATCATCGGCGTCAAAGCCCAGGCCGACAATGTGCACGGTTTGGTCAGCAAAGGTCACCGAAATTTCGGTGCCGGTCAGGTAGTTCAAGCCTTGCGCCCTGGCCGCGGCGGCGGCCCGGTGCTGGCCGCCGATTTCGTCATGGTCAGTCAGGGCCCACAGTTCGACGCCGTTGGTTTTGGCTCGTTCAGCCAGTGCCTCTGGAGTCATCGTGCCGTCCGACACCACGGAGTGGCAATGCAGATCGGCATTGAGGATGTTTTTTGGAGTCACAGATCCATTTTACTTTATGGCCTGCGATTGCAGTCAGCGTTGGTGCCCCTGGGTGGGCGGGGGCTGCGGCGCTTTTTCGGGCCCCCAAATTTTGCCGCTGGCAGCGCGATCACCTACCATGACAGGTCTCTGACTGCATCAACCTGACCGGATTTGTCCATGATCACTGTTCACCACCTCAACCATTCGCGCTCGCAACGCATTGTCTGGCTGCTCGAGGAGCTGGGCCTGGCATACGACATCCGGCGCTATGAGCGCGATCCAAAGACCATGCGGGCGCCGGCTTCGCTGCGTGCGGTGCACCCGCTGGGAAAATCGCCCGTGATCACGGATGGCGATCTGACGCTGGCCGAATCCGGCGCCATCATTGACTACCTGATCGAGCGGTATGGCGTCGGGCGTCTGGCCCCGGCAGCCGGTACGCCGGCTCGTCTGCGCTACACCTACTGGTTGCACTACGCCGAAGGTTCGGCGATGTCGCCGCTGTTGCTCAGCTGGTGTTTGACAGGATCGAGACTGCGCCGATGCCGTTTTTTGTTAAGCCCATTGCCAAGGCCATTTCGGGAAAAACCAAGAGTTCGTTCATCAACCCGCAAATTTCGCAACACCTGGACTACCTGGAGGCTGAAATGGGAAAAAGCACCTGGTTCGCCGGTGACGACTTCAGCGGCGCAGACGTTCAGATGAGCTTTCCGCTAGAGGCCGCCGCCGCGCGCGGAGGTCTCGATGCAAGCCGGCCCAGGCTAATGGATTTTTTGCAGCGAATCCATGCGCGACCTGCCTATCAGCGCGCCTTGGAGCGCGGTGGCGCGTATGCCATTTTGCGGTAGCCAGACGCGACTAGGAAAGTTAAACAGGCAAGAATTGCCCCTGGCAGACCGGCCAGCTCTTCGCCCGCCGCGCGTGAGCGTAAAAACAAGCCCCGTTCAACCGGAGCGATGATGAATTTGACAGGCTGTTTCTCGCTATCGGTTAATTAGCGTTGACAGCCCCAGTCTGGCAAGGGCCCGGACACCAGAACGGTTCGCCCCGGTGTCAGCGAAAACCGAAATAAGACAGGATGATACCGATGATGACAACCAGACCGACGATGTAAATGATGCTGTTCATGGCTTCCTCTGGGACTTTATTTGACGCGTCGATGTGGGCGCCTTCTGAGTTCTGATCATGGCCATCCTGCCAGCGTCCGGCTGTAGGCAACCCGACCCAGCCGCCGTCGGACAAGCGCTACAGCGCTAATCTCCCTAATCTAGACCTCCGCGCCTTCCACCAGAAACCGCACGCGCTTCACGCCCTGCCACTCGTCTGCATCCAGTCGAAACGCCAGTTTCACGCGCGCGGGTAAAGACTCGGTGTGGCCAAACCAGATCCCGTCCACCGGTTGCCCTTGATGTTTGAGTTTCAGGGCCAGGTGTTTGTCGCCCACGAGGCGCTGCGACACTACCTCTACTTCCTCGCTGAAGGTGGGCGCCGCAAAGCCCTGGCCCCAGACTTCCCGGTGCAGTGTTTCCACCAGGTCGGCGCGCCGGTATTCGGGCGCCAGCGGGCCGTCGGTGTCCAGGCGACGGCTCAGTGTGGCGGCGTCGAGCCATTCGTGGGCCACTTGCTGCAGCGCATGCTCGAACACGGCGAAGTGTTCCTCGGCAATCGTGCAGCCGGCCGCCATCGCGTGGCCGCCAAAACGCAGCAACACGCCGGGGTGGCGTTTGGCTACCAGATCCAGCGCATCGCGCAGGTGAAAACCGGCAATTGAACGGCCCGAGCCTTTGAGCTCATGCTCCTTGCCCGGGGCCTGGCTGGCGGCAAAGACAAAGGTCGGGCGGTGCAGCTTGTCCTTGATGCGCGAGGCCACGATGCCGACCACGCCTTCGTGAAAGTCCGGGTCGAAGATGGCAATCGCCGGCGGCGGCTCTTCATTCTCATCAACCATCGCGTCGGCCGCGTACTGGGCCTGCTCGCGCATGTCGGCCTCAATGGTGCGCCGCTCGCGATTGATGCCATCCAGCGTTTTGGCCAGCTCGTCGGCGCGGCCTGCGTCGTCGGTCAGCAGGCATTCAATGCCCAGCGTCATGTCGCTGAGCCGGCCGGCGGCGTTGATGCGCGGGCCAAGGGCAAAGCCGAAGTCAAAGCTGGTCGCCATCTCCGCGTTGCGACCGGCGGCGGTGAACAGCGCAGCCACGCCAGCTGGCAATGCGCCGCTGCGAATGCGCTTCAGGCCTTGCGCAACCAGGCGGCGGTTGTTGGCGTCGAGTTTGACGACGTCGGCGACGGTGCCCAGTGCGACCAGGGGCAGCAAAGCGTCCAGCTTCGGCTGTGTCACGGCATCAAACACGCCACGCTGGCGTAACTCGGCGCGCAACGCCAACAGCACATAAAACATCACACCGACGCCGGCAATCGACTTGCTTTCGAAGCTGCAGCCAGGCTGGTTCGGGTTGACGATCACGTCGGCGGCAGGCAGCACGATTTGACCGTCTTTCAATGCCGGCAGGTGGTGGTCGGTCTCCTGCACCTGCATGCCCAGCTCATGGGCGCGGGCCACCCCGTCCATGCTGGCGATGCCATTGTCGACCGTGACCAGGAGGTTGGCACCTGTGGCCTTGACACGTTCTGCAATCGGCGCCGTCAGTCCGTAGCCGTCGACCACGCGGTCTGGCACGATGTAGCCGACCTGCGTCGCACCGAGCAGGCGCAGGCCGCGCAGGGCGACGGCGCAGGCGGTGGCGCCGTCGCAGTCGTAGTCAGCCACCACGCAGATTTTCTTATGCGCGGCAATCGCATCGGCCAGCAAGAAGGCCGCCTGCGCGCTGCCTTTCAGCGACGCTGGCGGCAGCAGCCTGGCCAGGCCGTCGTCCAGTTCGTCGGCCGACAACACGCCGCGGGCGGCATAGAGCTGTGCCAGCAGCGGGTGGATGCCGGCCTGCTGAAGCGCCCACACACTGCGCGGTGGTGCGTCGCGTACTATTATTTTCATAGCTGCTCCAGCACAACCATCAAGGGCTGTTGGCCAAAAAGATTCGAAATTCTGGTAAAAATTCCGGGCGCGGCAGAGTCAAAGGTCAAGGCCTTGCGTTCGCCGCACAGGCTGAGGCGGACAGTGTCGCCGCGCTGCTGCTGCGCCAGCAGGCGGGCCCCTTCGTTGGCATCCAGTGTCATCCAGGCCTGCGTATACGCCGTCCAGTCGTCGTTGAACGCGGCTTGCGCCAGGCTGCGCGGCACCGTGAGATTCGGCGGCGCCGGCGGGTCAAATGCGGCGGGCAAGGCACCGCTGCCGCTAATCCAGAAGGAATTCACCGTGAGCAGCCCCTTGGCCGTGCGCGCATCGTTGAGCGGGTGCGTATAAAGCAGCATCTGCATTTCGTTTTGCAACAAGCGCATGGCTCTGGCCCCCACGCTGGTCACTGCGTGTGCTGCGCTGCCCCCCGAGGGGGCTGAACTTGCTTGGGGCGGCCCGGCGCTGCGTTCGCTGGCCCTTACGCTCGCCACGGCGTGTAATACGCTGCCCCCCAGGGGGCCTGTTTCGGCTTGGTGCGGCC
>JBKJZS010000370.1:0-3493 GCA_046714915.1 Polaromonas sp.
ACCGTGCTGCCCAGCTTCACCACGCGGCGCGTCCAGACCTCGGTGCAGCTGATGGACGGGCAGAGCCTGGCGATTGCCGGCCTGATCAAGAACAACGTGAAGCAGGCGCTGGACAAGGTGCCCGGCCTGGGCGAGGTGCCGGTGCTGGGCGCGCTGTTTCGCAGCAACGAGTTCCAGTCCGACCGCAGCGAGTTGATGTTCATCATCACGCCGCGCCTGATCAAACCGCTCGATCAAAACTACATCCTGCCCACCGACAGCTTCACGCCGCCCAACCGCAGCGAGTTCTATTTCGGCAACAAGCAGGAAGGCGCGGGCCACGAAGACGTGCCGGCCGACAAGCGCAATGCCCCGGCCGTGCCCACGCCTTTAAGACCCGTTCCTGCTGCCACCGGCGGCATGGAAGTCAAATAAATCACGTCAAGTAACAGGAGCCCGCATCATGTCAAACGCACATTTCTCCCCCAGGCTTGCACTGACGCTGGCGGCGCTGGGCTTTGCTGCCCTGCTGGCGGGCTGCGCCAGCACCACCCCGGTGATGGACTCGAAGTTTGGCGACGCCGTCAGGCAGGCGCGCACCGCCCAGACGCTGAATCCCAACGCTTCGGCCAACCGCGACCCGGTGCTGGGCATAGACGGCAAGGCCGGCGCGGCCGCGCAGGAGCGCTACCAGGAGTCGTTCCGCACACCGCCGAAGACGTTTGAAGTCATCAACATCGGCGGGAGCCTCTCCGGCCAGTAGGGCCGCTGTAGTCGCCAAACGCAGCCAAGGAATGAGCATCATGAATGCCCCCACCACACCCAGACACCATCAGCGTGGTGCGGTCGCCATCATGTTCGGGTTGTCTGTAGTCGTTTTGTTTGGCTTCATGGGATTGGCGCTTGACCTCTCGCAAACTTATGACCGCAAGACAGAATTGCAAAACGCATCGGATGCGGCGGCGTTGGCGGGGGCGAGGGAGTTGAATGGCACAACAGCAGGGATTAATCTTGCCGTTAGCAAGGCAAAAGCTGTTGCATTGCTGAATAAATTCAAATATTCCACTGACGTTGCTCTGGTAGACGCAGGAATTACGTTCGGTTATTCACCAGATACTCCGGATGCGAACTGGATTAGCGTCGCCAGTGCGCAGAGTTCACCAGGAAGTTTGCTGTTCATCAAGGTGGATACACGTGGCGGCCAGCCGAATTACGGCCAGGTCAACACCAACTTCATGCAGGTCTTGTCCCCTGCTTTGAGCACGACCAATACCTTCGGTCGCGCGGTGGCGGGACGTTTTTCGGTAGGCGTTTCACCCATTGCGGTATGTGCGTTAGATACGGTGAAATACCGTCCGTATCAGCATTCGGGACCACCGCCTAGTCAAGAATTGGTTGAATTTGGCTTCAGGCGCGGTGTCGGTTACAACATCATCGATCTCAACCCGCTTGGGTCTTCTCCAAATAAATTTCTGTTGAATCCGGTCGATGTCCCGCCGGCACCGGGCGACTCAAGCGGGTGCTCGCCAAGCCATTCAAGTGCCAGCTTCACAGCGCCTTTCATGTGCAGTGGCACCGCTTCCATCATCAGCAGTTTGCCCGGCTATGTGTACGTGAATACCGGTTTTTCCAGTTCATTGGGTAAAGAGCTCAATTCGCGTTTCAATGTGTACGGCGGTGGTTCGGCCTGCAGCCCGGCCACTGCGCCGCCCGATGCGAACATCAAGGAGTACACGCCGACGGTAGCGAATAACTGGATGAATTCCGCGACACCGCCACCTCTGCAGACGGCGGCCGTACTGCCTAGTCCGTTTCCACGCATTACGGTGGCGGATTTACTCTACGGCCCTCCGACCCCGATCCCGACCCTGCCGCCCCCGTCAGCACCGACGCCGGTTCCAACCGCCAATATCACAGCACAGCGTTATGGCGAACTTTGGGCGTATAACCCGGCGGTGCAGTATGCGGCAACACCTCCGGCGGGCGGCTACACGCCTTACACGACTGCGAATTGGTCCAGCCTCTACCCGACCATGAGTGGCGCGCCGCCAACGCCAAGCTCCTATCCCGCCGCAGGGCCTTACAGCCAGACCTCTGGTCAATTCTTCAGTGCGCCCAGCCCCAATGGTCCCGGTGTGCGCGATCGGCGCGTCTTGAACGTCGTAGTGGTGGATTGCGCCACCCTTTCTGCTTCCGGCGGAAGTTCGTGCAAAACCATTCAGGCGTTGGGGGTGGGGCGCTTTTTCATGACCGTGAAAGCCGACCTTCCGAACGGTATCTATACCGAGTTCGCCGGACTGGTTCCGGATGGTGAACCACCGACCGCCCGCGTGGCACTCTACAAATGAAACGCGCCCTCATCAGATGTGTTCCAGGCGGGTGTCGCGCACAGCGCGGCGCGGCCGCGATAGAACTTGCGATTGTGATGGTAGTGATGTTGCTGCTCACTGCGGGTACCGTCGAATTCGGGCGTGCGTTCTGGTATTACAACGCGCTGGGTAAAGCCACCCGTGATGCAGCGCGCTACCTCTCAGACATTCCAGCAGCGGACATGACGGACAGTGCGCAAGCTGCCAGCGCCATAACGACGGCGAAAAACCTGGTGGTTGCCGCTGTTAGCGACGCCAATGTCAGCCCCCCTCTCACCACGGCCAACGTCACTGTAACGTGTGATGCCGCCTGCGGTGACCCCACCAAACCGGTCAATGTCAGTGTGGGCATTACAGGTTTCAGCATCCTTATCGGCGGTTTGATTCCTTTTGTAGCCGGCCCGGCAAGCGGTAATTACGGCAGCATTGACTTGTCGCCGCACACAACCATGCCTTATATGAATTGAGTGTGAAATGAAACGAGCACCTCATAGCTTCAGAAAATCCGTAGCGGCCCAGCATGGTGCTGCGTCGGTCGAATTCGCCTTGGTGGCGCTATTGTTTTTCACACTGTTGTTTGGCGTGATCGAGTTTGGCCGTGTCATTTTTCTATGGAATACGGTGCAGGAAGTCACACGCCATGCCGCACGTGACGCAACGGTGGCGAATTTTAGAGATAACGCGGCCATGAACCAGGTGAAACAAAACGCGATATTCCGCAGTACGCCGGGACCGCTGATCCTGGGGGGCGCCATTGACGATACCTACGTGCGCATCAACTATTTGAATGCCAGTCTGAATGAGGTAGACACCAGCCTTACCTGCCCACCCCTAAACATTTCCAACTGTCTGAGCGACCCGAACGGTGCGAGCTGCATACGTTTCGTACAGGCCCAACTTTGCCAGCCTGGTGGTGGTGCTTGCAATGCAGTGCCTTATACGCCAATGGTGACGCTGCTTGCACCATTCTTTACTGCGGTGACCATTCCGCCATCACAAGTAGTGATGCCCGCGGAGAGCTTGGGTTTCCGGCCGTCGCTAGCAGGTTGCTAAGAAATTACGGGTAACGATTCTCCAAACAGGTGAAAAAAATGAACAACCCCGTGTGCCCCACCGCCTGACCCACAACCTGTTCTCCATCCTTA
>JBKJZS010000371.1:0-2146 GCA_046714915.1 Polaromonas sp.
GCGCGCAGGAAATCGCCGACGCCATTCGAGGCGGAGCACAAATCGTGGTGACTGGCCGCGTCGCCGATCCTTCCCTCACCGTGGGGCCGGCGATGGCCCATTTTGGATGGCGCCCCGACGATTGGGATGCCATCGCGGGCGCCACCATGGCTGGCCATCTGCTGGAATGCGGCGCGCAGGTCTCAGGCGGCTACTTTGCCGATCCCGGCATGAAGGACGTGCCCGGCCTGGAAGACGTGGGATTTCCGATTGCCGAGATCGCGGTCGACGGCAGCTGTATCGTCGGCAAGGCATCTCGCACCGGCGGCTTGGTGGACGAGCGCACAGTCAAGGAACAGCTCCTGTACGAGTTGCACGACCCCGCCGCCTACCTCACGCCCGACGTGGTGGCCGACATCACCGAGGCCACTGTGGCGCAGGTGGGGCCGGATCGCGTGCGCCTGTCAGGGGTGCGCGGACACCCGCGCACCGGCACCCTCAAGGCCAACGTATTTTTTGACGGCGGCTGGTTCGGCGAGGGCGAGATTTCCTACGCCGGCCGCAACGCCGAGGCCCGCGCCCGCCTGGCAATGGACATCATTCGCAAACGCATGGCGCATTTGCTGACGCTGCGGTTCGACCTGATCGGTGTTTCCAGCATCCTGGCAGACGATTCGGGCCGGATGCTGGGCGCAACGACGGTCGGCGAGAGCCTGGATGTCCGACTGCGCGTGGCTGGCCAGCACGAAGACCTGGCGGTCATCGACCGACTGCTGCGCGAACTCACCTGCTTGTGGACTGGCGGCCCTGCCGGCGGCGGCGGAGTGCGCGTGGCCAAACGGCAGCGCCTGTCCACCCTTTCTTGCCTGATCGCCCGCGAGCGCGTCCCCGCCCACTTCGAACTCAACACCTAATGACCGATATACCTCTCTATGAGCTGGCCCACGCACGCACTGGCGACAAGGGCAACCGCGCCAACATCAGCCTCGTCGCCTACCGGCCGCAAGACTATGACCTGCTGGTCGAACAAGTGACCGAGAAGCGCGTGGCGGCCCACTTCGCCCATCGCAAGCCAACCCGGGTGCAACGCTTCCTGCTGCCCAGGCTGGGCGCCATGAACTTTGTACTGGACGACGTGCTGGATGGCGGCGTCAATGATTCGCTCAATCTCGACATGCACGGCAAGTCCCTGTCGTTCCACCTGCTGGCCCTTAACGTGCGCGTTACCTCGCCCGGGCCCGCTTCAGTTCAAGAAAAGGAAGCACCATGAAAACCCGCACATTCCTGAAATCGCTCGCGCTGGGCCTTGCGCTCGTGGGCACGGCCCCTGCCTTCGCGCAGGGCTACCCCGCGCGCCCTGTTCGCATGGTGGTGCCCTTCCCGGCAGGCAGCGCAACCGACTTGGCCGCGCGCGTCATGGCCCAGCAGCTGCAAAGTGCGTTGGGGCAGTCCTTCGTAGTCGAGAACAAGCCCGGCGCCGGTGGCTCGATCGCGGCCACCGAAGTGATTCGCGCGGCGGCCGACGGTTACACCCTGCTGTTCTCCTCCAATTCAGCCGTCGCCTCCAATGTGGCGCTGCTGAAGAATATTCCCTATGACCCGCTGAAGGACTTCACACCCATCGCCGGGATTGGCGAGAACATGCTGGTGCTGATGATCAAGGCCGACCATCCCGCTAAGAACCTGCAGGAGTTCGTGTCGCACGTGAAGCAGCGTCCCGGCAAAGTGACCGCAGGCTACGGCTCCTCCAGTTCGCAGGTGAGCATTGCGGTTTTAAACAAGCTCGGCAAGCTCGATGTGCTGCCGGTGCCCTACAAAGGCATTCCGCTGGCTGTCACCGACGTGCTGGGCGGCACTGTGGATTTCACCTTCGTCGACCTGGGCAATGCCATGGCCCAGTCCAAAGGCGGCAAGTTGCGTGCCCTGGGCATCACCGCGCCCACGCGCTCGCCGCTGGCGGCCGATTGGCCTGCACTGGCCGAAGCCATGCCCGGGTTCGATATCACCGCCTGGTTCGCCATCGTGGGCCCGGCAGGCATTCCCAAAGACGTGGTCGACAAACTCAACCACGCGGTCGGGCAAGCCCTGAAGAGTCCCGAAGCCAGGGAGAAGCTTGCCGGCATCGGCATCCAGCCCATGCCGCTGGCGCCCGAGCAGCTGAAGGCTT
>JBKJZS010000372.1:0-1643 GCA_046714915.1 Polaromonas sp.
GATGTGATTCGTGCGATGGCGCACCAGGTGATCGTCATGAAAGACGGTGAGGTGCTGGAAGCGGGCAGTGTGGCCAAAGTGATGGATCAGCCGGACCATCCCTACACGCGGACGCTGGTCGCAGCGCAGGTGTGAGTCCCAGATTGCCAATTTAGCTATTTAATTGTTCTAAATTTCAGGTAAGTGATTTCAAGCATTGAAACAGACAATTACTTAATTCAATCTCAAGCCTGACAGGGGGACAGTCTTGGCAATTGCGGCTCCGGCTGAGGCGCGGAATCAGGCGTCGTCCTTTGGGCTTTTGGCTGTACGGCGGCTTTCCAGCGCAGGGGCAGTCAATTAGCGTTGACTGACCGTGCCTGGGCACGCAAACTGCTTGCGCGAGCGCCCACATCAAGCTACAATAATGCCTTCACGACCAAATGGGCGGGTTTTCACCGCCCATTTTTTTTGGGCGTTTGTTTTTACAACCTTGATTTTTGAGAAGCTGCTCTTTAAAGACTGAATGGCCTTACACGACACGATTGAGCAAACGGTCACGGGACTGGGTTACGGGCTGGTGGACATCGAGCGCACTGGCGGGGGGTTGCTGCGTGTCACGATTGACCAGCCTTACGTCGAAGGCGCCGAGCAATTCATCAATGCGGAAGACTGCGAAAAAGTTACCCGGCAGTTGCAGTTTGTGTTGGAGGTTGAAGGTGCGGCGTATTCCCGGCTCGAGGTGAGCTCGCCGGGTATTGACCGGCCTTTGCGCAGTGAAAAAGATTTTGAGCGTTTTGTCGGTGAACTGGTCGACATCATTCTAAAAGCGCCCATCGGGGTGGCTGCGGCAGCCGGGTCAGCAGTGTCAGCGAACCGCAAAAAATTCCGCGGCACGCTGGAACGTGCCGAGTCCGGGTGGCAAATTGTGTGGAGTGAAGAGCCTGCAGCCAAACCTGGCCAGAAAGTTAGCAAAAAGAAGATTCCCGCGCCGCTGCAGGCGCTGGGTTTCACGCTGGACGAAATTGTGCAGGCGCGTCTCGCGCCTGTCGTTGACTTCAAGGGGCGCAGACCGAAAAGCACGCCCGCAACAGAGATCTAAAAGAAAGGCAGGCTTGTGAAATGAATCGCGAACTGTTGATGTTGGTTGATGCCATATCGCGTGAGAAGAGCGTTGAGCGTGACGTCGTCTTTGGCGCCGTCGAGCTTGCGCTCGCGTCAGCGACCAAGAAGGTGTACGAGGACGGGGTGGATATCCGTGTTGTGGTTGACCGTGACAGCGGCAATTACGAGACCTTCCGCCGCTGGCTGGTTGTGCCCGACGCAGCCGGCCTGCAAAACCCTGAAGCTGAAGAGCTGGTGAGCGACGCGCGCGAAGAGATCGCCGATATCGAAGAGGGCGACTACATCGAGAAGCCGGTCGAGAGCCTGCCGATCGGCCGCATTGGCGCACAAGCGGCCAAGCAGGTTATTCTGCAGAAAATCCGCGACGCCGAGCGCGAGATGCTGCTAAATGACTTCATGTCGCGCGGCGACAAGATTTTTGTCGGTACCGTCAAACGCATGGACAAAGGCGACATCATTGTCGAGTCCGGCCGGGTGGAAGGCCGCTTGCGCCGCGGCGATATGATCCCGAAAGAAAACCTGCGTTCCGGCGACCGGGT
>JBKJZS010000373.1:0-5585 GCA_046714915.1 Polaromonas sp.
AAGAGCCTGAACTTCATGCGCGGCCGAACATTTTTGAACAAGTTCGTGATCATCGACGAGGCGCAAAACCTGACGCCCAAGCAAATGAAAACGCTGATTACCCGCGCCGGCCCCGGCACCAAAATCATCTGCATGGGCAATCTGGCGCAGATCGACACGCCCTACCTCACCGAAGGCTCTTCGGGCATGACCTTCGCGGTGGACCGCTTCAAGGGCTGGCCCCACGGTGGCCACATCACGCTGGCGCGGGGTGAGCGCTCCAGGCTGGCGGATTTTGCCAGCGAGGTTCTTTAGCGCCTGTCTACGCCCGGGACGGAGGTACCCGCAGCGATGCTGCGGGTGCACAGCCCTTTCCTCCCGGACTAACAATGAAAGGGCTGCGATACTGCCGGCCCTCCGTTATAAAAAGCCCATGAAAAAACCCGCCGAAGCGGGTTTTTTCACGGGTACCTGGATTTCCCAATCTCACCCCATGTGCAAACCACCATTGAGCGAGAAGTCGGCCCCGGTGGCATAACCACCTTCGTCCGAGGCAATCCAGGCAATGATGGAAGCGATTTCTTCGGGCGTGCCAAGACGTTTGGCCGGCACGCCGGCCACGATTTTTTCGAGCACGTCGGGGCGTATCGCCTTGACCATCTCGGTGCCGATGTAGCCTGGGCTCACGGTGTTGACCGTCACGCCCTTGGCCGCCACCTCTTGCGCGAGCGCCATTGTGAAGCCGTGCAGACCAGCCTTGGCGGTCGAGTAGTTGACCTGACCGAACTGGCCCTTCTGGCCATTGACCGACGAGATGTTGACAATGCGGCCATAACCAGCTTCGATCATGCCTTCGATCACTTGTTTGGTGACGTTGAACATGCTGTCGAGGTTGGTGGAGATCACCGCGTCCCAGTCGGCCTTGCTCATTTTTCGGAACTGGCCGTCGCGCGTGATGCCGGCGTTGTTGACCAGCACGCTGACCGGGCCATGGTCGGCTTTGACCTTGTCGAAGGCGGCCACGGTCGAGTCCCAGTCGCTAACATTGCCGACAGAGGCGTAAAAGGTGTAGCCGAGTGCTTTTTGCTCGTCTATCCATTTGTTGAAGTCGCGCGTCGGGCCGCAACCGGCCACCACGGTAAAGCCGTCTTTATGAAGACGCTGGCAGATGGCGGTTCCAATGCCGCCCATGCCACCTGTCACGTAAGCTACTCGTTTTGCCATGTTCTGCTCCTTCAGTGTTGAATCGTTTTGAAAGGGTTATGGCACTGCCACCGAGTCCAATTAGCTATTAAATTGATAGCTAATGCGCCCGATTGACAAGGGCCATAAACAGTTTTAACCGATATTTAACGTTCCAGTGTGAGGGCAACCCCCATGCCGCCGCCGATACACAGGCTGGCAATGCCTTTTTTGGCGTCACGCCTGACCATCTCGTGCAGCAGCGTGACCAGAATGCGGCAACCGGACGCGCCAATCGGGTGGCCAATCGCAATGGCGCCGCCGTTCACGTTGACCTTGCTGGTGTCCCAACCCATTTCCTTGTTGACCGCGCAGGCCTGCGCAGCAAAGGCTTCATTGATTTCCAGCAAGTCCAGGTCTTGCGCCTTCCAGCCTGCGCGCTGCAGCGCCTTGGTAGACGCAGGCACCGGGCCCATGCCCATGAAGGCCGGGTCCAGCCCGCTGGTGGCGTAGCTGGCGATGCGGGCCAGGGGCGTCAAACCCAACGCTGCGGCTTTTTTGGCCGTCATCACCATGACTGCGGCCGCGCCGTCGTTAATGCCCGAGGCATTGCCGGCGGTCACACCACCGGCTTTGTCAAACGCAGGACGAAGACCGGCGAGGCCGTCGGCACTGCTCTTGCGATTGATAAATTCATCCGCGGCAAACACAAGGGAATCGCCTTTTTTCTGGGCGATGGAAAACGGAATAATTTCGTCCTTGAACTTGCCAGCGTCCTGAGCCGCCATCGCCTTGGTCTGGCTGGCGAGCGCGAGTTCGTCCTGCATCTCGCGGCTGACGCCATATTTTTTCGCGACGTTTTCGGCGGTGATACCCATGTGGTACTGGTTGTAGACATCCCACAGGCCATCGACGATCATGGAGTCAATCATTTTCCAATCGCCCATGCGCTGGCCGTCGCGCGAACCATTAAGCACATGCGGCGCGGCACTCATGTTTTCCTGACCGCCGGCAATCACGATCTCGCTGTCGCCGGTCGCCACTGCCTGGGCCGCCAGCATCACGGCCTTCAGGCCAGAGCCACACACCGCATTGATGGTCAGGCCCGGAATGGCATGGGGAAAACCAGCTTTCACAACGCTCTGGCGAGCCGGGTTTTGACCAGCACCGGCAGTCAGCACCTGGCCCAGAATAACCTCGCCGACCAGTTCCGGCGACAGACCAACGCGTTCGGCAACAGCCCGGATGACGGCAGCACCCATTTCAGTGGCTGGGGTTTTAGCGAGGCTCCCGCCAAATTTGCCGACGGCGGTGCGGGCCGCCGAAACGATAACGATGTCTTCCATGATTTATTTCCTCTGATTAATTGGTTTCAAAAGCATCATGCCTTGGCCTTGACATAGCTGCCCGGGGCGGCTTCGACCGCCTGGTACTTGCGATTGCCATAGGTTTTAGGCGCAGCAATCTGCTTGCCCGCGTGGCCCTTTAACCAGACAGACCAATCTGTCCACCAACTGCCGGGGTGTTCTTTTGCGCCCTGCATCCACTCGGCGTGCGATTTCGGCAATTTGCTGCTGTCCGCAGCACCACCTGACCGGTCGGCCTGGGTCCAGTAGGAGCGTTTGTTTTTCGCAGGCGGGTTGATCACGCCGGCGATGTGCCCCGAGGCACCCATGACAAAGCGTTTTTTTCCCGGCAGCACCTGCGTTGAGGCATAAGCACCGTCGATCGGCACGATATGGTCTTCGCGCGAACCGTAGATGTAGGTCGGCATGTCGATGTTGCGCAGATCAACTTTTTCGCCGCACACCATGAGCTTGCCGGGCTCAATGAGGTTGTTTTCGAAGTAGGTGTTGCGCAGGTACCAGGCGTAAAACGGCCCGGGCAGATTGGTTGAATCGCTGTTCCAGTAGAGCAAGTCAAACGGCGGCGGCGTCTCACCCTTGAGATAGTTGCCGACCACGTAGTTCCACACCAGATCGTTCGGGCGCAGAAAGCTGAAAGTCGATGCCAGGTCCTGCCCCTTGAGCAAACCGCCCTGGCCCATCTGCTTCTCGCGGTAGTTGACGGAGTTTTCGTCAATGAAAATATCCAGAATACCGGTGTCGCTGAAGTCAAGCAGGGCGGTCAGGAAGGTGACGCTGGCCACCGGTTTTTCACCGCGCGCCCCCAGCACGGCGAGCGCGGTGCCCAAAATCGTGCCGCCCACGCAAAAGCCAAGGGCATTGATGGACTTTGCGCCGGTGATCTCCTGCGTGACTTCAATCGCCTTGATGGCCGCGTTTTCAATGTAGTCATCCCAGGTTTTGTCCGCCATGGACTCGTCGGGATTGCGCCAGCTGACCACGAAAGTGCGGTTGCCCTGCTCGACTGCGTATCGGATCAGCGAATTGTCAGGCTGCAGATCCAGAATGTAAAACTTGTTGATGCAAGGCGGCACCAGCAGGAAGGGCTTTTCATACACCTTGGCGGTCAAAGGCTTGTATTCGATCAGCTGGAAAAATTCGTTTTCAAACACCACCGCACCTTCGGTCGTAGCCACATTTTTCCCGACCTCGAAAACGCTCTCATCGGTCATTGACACATGGCCCTGCCGCATGTCGTGCAGCAGGTTTTGCAGGCCTCTTGCGATGCTCTCACCCCGGGTATCTATGGCTTTTTTCTGCGCTTCGGCATTGAGCGCCAGAAAATTGCTCGGCGCGGACGCCGCCATCCACTGCTCGACGGCAAAACGCAGGCGGGCTCTGGTTTTTTCGTCGCCCTCCACCGCTTCGGCCAAACCCATCAAGGTCCGCGCGTTCAGCAGATAAGCTGACGCGCAATATTGGGAAACCGGGTTGCTGTTCCAGGCATCAGAGGAAAAACGCCGGTCCGCCGGCAGCTCGGAGCTGGCGCCGGGCTGCAGGCCGCTGTTCCACAGGGCGCTGACTTCTTTGAGGTAGGTCTGCTGGGTTTCCAGCAGTTTGGCCGGGTCAAACCGCAGTTGCGCACTGGCGCTGTTCAAGGCCGGCATGCCCGGTGGGTCAAAGCCGGGCGCAGTGCCGAGGCCGGCACCGGCCATGGCGCCCATGGCCTTCTTCAAGCCCTCACCCAGGGTTTCTTGCATTTGGCGGGCCGCTTGTGCCCAGTTTGCGTCAGAATTCATGGTTGGTTCCTGGTCTGTCTTGTAGAAAGGTCTGGGCCGAGCAGACATACGCGTGGCGACTCGTCCCTAGTATCGTGGAAAAATAGAAAAAATCCTTGCAAACTCATGACGGACACCTAGTTTTATGTACTTGATTGTGATTGCCTGGATATACGTCGTGCTCATGATGAGTGTGGCCGAAGCGACCCACAGCAGCGGCACCCTGCTTGGCGCCCTGATTACCTTTGTACTCTATGGGGTGGGGCCTGTGGCATTGGTGGTTTACCTGATGCGCGCGCCGGCCCGACGTCGGGCGATCAAAGCGCTCGAAGCGGCCGAGGCCCGCGGCGTGCAGACGAATTCTGACGTGCGCGACTCAGACCCGCCAGATACAGGCAGCCATGCGGCCAGTGGTGTTGAAGCCGTTCCCTCGAATACCGGCGTCGCGCCGGTGCGAGAAAAACCTTGAGGCATTGCCCACGGTGCACCACGGCGCGCTGCCGTCGTTGCCATAAATCTGCGTGATGCCCATGGCCTGCAAACGCAGGCGGGCCAGTCCAGGCAAATCGGCCAGGTATTTACCTGAGCCGAGGGGCGTAAAACACCTCTCTGCCAGCGCGTCTGCGTCAGCAAACGCGGCCCGGACCTCTGCGCCGACCTCAAAAGCGGTCGGACCAATGCACGGCCCCAGCCATGCTATCGTTTTGATAGCTGCTTGCGCCTTACCCATATGGGTCAAAGCACTAAATTCCTTATAAACCGACTCCAAAACACCCTTTCCCCCTGTGCCCGCCAGCCCGCGCCAGCCGGCGTGGGCGGCCGAAACCGCCCAGCCGTCCACCGTGCTCAGCAACACCGGCAAACAGTCGGCCACCATGATGGTGCAGGCCACGCCGCGCCGCGTGGTGATGGCGGCGTCCGCCTGCCGGCCGGAGCCCGTACTGTCATTGAGGATGACCACTGCCGTGCCATGCACCTGCTGCAGGAAGGTCGGCACTGCCGCCATGGACTGGCCCAAAAAGGCGCGGTTGGCGGCGACCTGTGCCGGCACATCGCCGACGTGATCGCCCAGGTTCATGCTGTTATGAGGCACGGTGGAAAATCCGCCCTGGCGGGTGGTGAACAAGGCGCGCACTCCGGCTGGCGCGGGCCAGTCCGGAATTAGCCAGCGTGCATCCATGACGACCTTGTGTAGTGTTGCATTCTTGATGGCAGATTTAAAACCGATGGATTTTTGCTCAGGGCTAGGCGCAAACCACAGCGATACCCGTAGGTATCGCGCGGATTTGCAACAACGCCC
>JBKJZS010000374.1:0-1313 GCA_046714915.1 Polaromonas sp.
GAAGGCCGCATCATCCAGAGCCGGTCGGAAGACTCCGTCATCCGCGAAATCGAAGCGATCCGCGACACCGTCAAGGGTTTCACTGGCGCGATTTCCGACCTGGGCGGTCCCACCGCCAACATGTACCGCATCGGCTGCAAGTCGCTTGAGATTGAATCGGCCTGCCGCAAGCCTTCGTGTGTTTATCCGGGCATCTGTTCCAACCTGAACACCGACCACAACCCGCTGATCAAGATGTACCGCCGCGCGCGGGCGCTCAAGGGCGTGAAGAAAATCCTCATCAGCTCCGGCCTGCGGTATGACCTGGCCGTGCAGTCGCCCGAGTACGTGAAAGAACTGGTCACGCACCACGTCGGCGGCTACCTCAAGATTGCGCCTGAGCACACCGAGCAGGGGCCGCTGACCAAGATGATGAAGCCCGGCATCGGCAGCTATGACAAGTTCAAGCAGATGTTCGAGAAGTACTCGCTTGAAGCTGGCAAGAAGCAGTTTTTGGTTCCCTACTTCATCGCCGCCCACCCCGGCACCAGCGACGAAGACATGATGAACCTGGCGATCTGGCTCAAGAAAAACGGCTTTCGGGCCGACCAGGTGCAAACCTTCTACCCGTCGCCGATGGCCACGGCGACGACGATGTACCACACCAACAAAAACCCGCTGCGCAAGATCACGCGCGACAGCGAGACGGTGGACATCGTGCGGGGCGACAAACGTCGCCGGCTGCACAAGGCCTTTTTGCGCTACCACGACGCGAACAACTGGCCGCTGCTGCGCGAAGCCCTCAAAACCATGGGCCGCGCCGACCTGATCGGCAACGGCAAACACCATCTGATCCCGACCTTCCAGCCGCTGACCGACGGCAGCTACACCAGCGCCCGCCGCAAGAACTCGACGCCCCTGGCAGCCAAAGCTGCCGGCTCCGGTGTTTCGCTAAAGCCCGCCACGCCGGTCAAGGGCCGCATCTTGACCCAGCACACCGGATTGCCGCCACGCGACAACGGTTCAGCCAAGCCTGGTGGCAGGCCGCCGGTGCGCAAGGCGCGCTGAGCTGCCCCCGACTTGTCATTGCGGACTCGATCCGCAATCCATGCTGGATTCCTGCGCCCGTTGTTCCGTGCGGCATGAACCCCGGATCGGGCCTGCCCCAGACTTGATCCGGGGTCCGGGATGACGGAACCGAGGGGAAAAGCTGGAAATGACCGTTTTTTCGGAATTTCTTAAGCCAAATCGGCATCCAGCCCTTTAATGACGGGCGCAAGCAGCTACTAATTTGATAGCTTGTCGGTGAAATATCTTTTCCGCCGCGAGTGGGC
>JBKJZS010000375.1:0-1445 GCA_046714915.1 Polaromonas sp.
ACGGCTTTCTTCGGCCTGTCCAATCGCATCGCGAGCTTTTCCAGCATGCTGCCCAACCCCGAGTTTTACCTGATGGGACGAACGCCAAGGCAGAAATTGTCGCTACCTGCAGTGTAGCTGCTGACCCCGTCACGGCCCGCGGGGCAAAAACATCGCGCCCGGGTTAAAGCCTTGACCAGCCGCGTGGTCGCTTTGCCCGACCTGTCCTCTTGTGACCACGGGTCAGCCAGCGGGCGGTGCTCGACGAATGGCGAGCAAGCTGCGCAACCCGCGCCAGGAATGCAGGTGCAGCCACCCGTCACTCTGCGTCTGTGGCTTGGTTCGAGCTTGGCGACGTCGAGACCGTTGGCCGTCTACTGAGCGGCTTTGCGGATTTTTCTTAAAGAATAGCGGGCTGCGGTCCTGGTCCCATTCCCCGGGTGATCAATTTTGACTTCGCAGCAATTCAAATCAACTCCACCGCCTCGACTGCTCCTCCTACAACGCCAGAATCCGATGATCAATACCCTCCACCGATGGCATGCCGCAAAGCTGCATTGCCCGGGTGAGCTCATCGATCAGGATTTCCATGGATCGCGCGGCCCCCGCTTCACCCGCCGCCGCCGCTCCAAATAGCGCAGCCCGTCCTATCGCCACGGCTTGAGCCCCCAAAGCAATCGCCTTGATAGCGTCCCCGCCCCGACGCACCCCTGAATCCATCAGTACCGAGGCCCGGCCCCTCACTGCCTGGGCGATTGCGGGCAGGGAGTCCACCGCAGCTTGCGCGCCGTCGAGTTGCCGCCCACCATGATTGGAAACCCAAATGCAGTCGACTCCCATCTCGGCCAGCCGCAAAGCGTCCGCCGGGTGCTGCACACCTTTGACCGCCAACGTCCTCGGCCAGCGATCGCGAATCTGTGCGAGATCCTCCCAGCTGAAGCTTGCATCGAGATTCTTCCCGACCTTGGCGGCGATGGTTAGCCCTGCATCGTCACTGCCCATCAAACCCCGAACATTTTCAAACTGCGGCGTCCCATGACGCAGCATACGCAGTCCCCACAAAGGCCTTGTGGCAATGTCGAGGAGCAGGCGTGGGCCTAATTTCAGCGGAATCGAAATGCCGTTGCGCAGATCCCGTTCCCGCTTGCCCCCTGTGGCGAGGTCAACCGTGACAACGAGCGTTTCATAGTCCGCCGCTTTGGCTCGATCAACCAGGCCCAGGGTGAACTCCCGGTCGCGCAGTACATACAACTGAAACCAGAGCCGGCCGGAAACCTCGCGAGCCATCCGCTCAAGACTCGTGTTTGCCATGGTTGACAGCGTGTACGGGATACCAAGCCTGGCTGCCGCGCGGGCGATTGCGAGGTCCGCGTCCGGCCATGCGAGGCGGCACGAGCCCATCGGGGCAATCACAAAGGGAGCCGCAGCAGGTCGCCCCAGAATCTCGGTACGAACCTGAGGTTTCG
>JBKJZS010000376.1:0-5267 GCA_046714915.1 Polaromonas sp.
GCGGGGTTGCCGTGCTGGTCAGTCTCACAGATCCGACGGGGTCCCAGAGACTGGAAAATCGAAAACTCCTGCAAGCAGAGGAGGCAGGTTTGAGTCCTGTCGCTAGACTGTAGCGTTCCGGCCAGCACTGCTGTTGGGGGAATTGCGGCCTTTCAACAAGCAGCGGGGGTGCTCCGATGGCAAGAAATTACGCCA
Organism: Polaromonas sp.; assembly: GCA_046714915.1. Taxonomy (GTDB): domain Bacteria; phylum Pseudomonadota; class Gammaproteobacteria; order Burkholderiales; family Burkholderiaceae_C; genus Polaromonas. Next base: position 196 of record JBKJZS010000376.1, read on the forward strand.
AAGTCATTGTGCGGGACGGTGACTTCAAGGCCTACCAACAGCGGCTGGTCGCAGCGCTCGGCGCAGGCCTTGACCTCGGCCTGCTGCAGGTGGGTGTGCACGAAGCGGTGCTGCGGCCGCACATCCTGCGCCATCTGCAGGCGGTTCACCAGACTGTGGACGCGCAGGGCTTGCTCATACAGGCCGGTGCCCACCATGTGGAGTGGATCACCGAACAGGAGGCGCATGTATTGGACCTGCAGCGTATCCCGGAAGACATGCAAACGCACGCTGCCGGCGTGCCCCCCGGCGGCACGGATTGGCACCTGAAGGCGGTCAATGTCCACCCGGCCTGGGCCCAACTGGGCGACGCGTCCAGCATCGACTGGGCCGGCATCAGGATCGGCCAGCTCGACACCGGCTACACCCAGCACAAGGCGTTCGGTTTTACATCACCCGGCGGCTCCTGGATCGCCCAGAACGAATGCCGAACCTTGCTTTATTCGACGCCCGGGGACGGCTACACAGCGCCGCAGCCCCTTACAGAACCGGGCCGGGACCCGATGTCTTTCGGCGGGATGTTCCAAGGGCATGGCACCGGCATCGGCGCCACTATTTCCGGTTATTTTGCGCCGGCCGGGGGCGCGGTCTATCGGGGCGTGGCGCCCAAGGTGCCGCATGTGGTGGTGCGCATCACGGACTCCGTCGCCATCAACGACCGGCAGCGCGAGTTTGCCGATGCCTTGCATTACCTGGTTGATGTGGCCCGCGTCAGTGTTGTCAATGTCAGCGTGGGCGTCTACCCGGTCATCGCTGCACAGTGGATGAAGGCGGCAGTGGAGCACGCCTACCAGCAAGGCGTGATTGTGGTGTGCGCCGCGGGCAACGGGGTGGACCCGGTGGTGATGCCAGCGGCCTTGCCGCAGACGATTGCGGTTGCCGGCTCGACCTGGCAAGGCCTGCCCTGGGGCCGCAGCAGTTTTGGCGAGAAAGTCGATTTCAGCGCACCGGCGGCCGACATTTACCGGCCCGTTGCTCAACGCAACGGCGTCGGCAGCAGCTTTGCGGCCAGCGAAGGCACTTCGTACGCGGCTGCCATCACCACCGGCGCCGCAGCGTTGTGGCTGCGTGTGTGGGCGCCAAAAATCGCTGCCAAATACCTCACGGGCCCGCAAAAGATCGAGGCCTTCCGTGCCGCTGCCCGTGCCACCTGCCCGCCGTCGGGCTGGCCGTCTGAGCCATTCGGTGCCGGAATTCTGGACATCGGCGCGCTCTGCTCGGATGAGGCGAAGGCCCTGCCATGAACCCGCAGGCCGCAACGTCAGGGCGCCGGCATGCGGTGCTCAGTGGCGCGAGAGCAGGCGTGGCTGCGGCAGCTGGGGCGACACGCTGATGCTGTTTTTTTGACAGCACCAGCAACATGCCGGGCAACACGCAGGACACCCCGGTCCTCAAGCTGATTTGTGCAGCGTCAAATCCGCTGCTGCGCGGTAGATCGCGTATGACGACCCGGACGTTGGCTCGGCCAATGAGTTGCCGGCGGTCGGTCCGATGGCGCACAGGCTTCGCGCTATCGCCCAGCTGGTCGGCTTGGCCCGGCGCCGCGGGGTGTTCGATAATGCAGCAGCTGTGTTTCAAGGCCACGAGCCGGACGGACCCGGCTCATAGACCCGCTGCATTCACCATTTTCCCTTTTATTTCATTCCAGGACCTACCCTCATGAGCCTTTCGATGTACCAAGCCTGCGTTCCTGTATTCAAACAAATGCTGGGCGCCTTGAGCGGCGTTCTGGCCAAAGCCGAGGCCCATGCCACCGCCCGAAACATCGACCCCAACGTCTTGCTGCAGGCCCGACTGTACCCCGACATGTTTGCCTTGCTGCGCCAGGTTCAGGTGGCAACTGATTTTGCGAAAAGCGTGTCGGCCCGCATTGCCGGTGTGGACGTTCCCAGCTTTGAGGACAAGGAAGAGAATTTTGCCGACCTGCAGGCGCGTATTGCCAAAACCATGGCTTTTATCGACGGCCTCAGCCCGGCGCAGATGGACGGCAGCGAAGAGCGAAAAATAGTCACTCAGGCCGGCACCGCAAAGGAAAAAGTCTTCAGCGGCCAGTCGTACCTGTTGAATTATGGCCTCCCGCATTTCTTCTTTCACACCAGCAGCGCTTATGCCATCCTGCGCCACAACGGGGTGGAGGTGGGCAAGAAGGACTACATCGGCAGCTATTGATTCGACCGCCCAGATTATGGCGAGCACGGCCGCAAAGGTGCAGGCAGGCCTGAGCTGTTGACGCAGACTACTTCGGCGCTACCCGCTTCACGGGCACACCCGAGGCCGGCTTCGGCGCGGGTCGTGGCCACGGCGCGCTGGTTTCATCCAGATGGTTTTGCGATCCCTCCGCAAAGGGCCAGCCCTTGCTGTGCCCCTGGCCAGGATTGTCCTGCTGCGTTACGGCGGGTTGTCTGCTTGGTCTGCTGTCGCCAGCAGTGGGGGAGGCGTCAAGCCGGGCCATGGGGTCTCCTTCGATGGTGAAGCTTTAATTTAGGGCTGCGGCGCGCTGCGTCGTGTAAGACGCGCGCCCGTTCGTTGTAGGACTAAAATCCAGCCCATGCGCTACTCCGCCAAACTGGTCCATCAGATCCAAAGCCTCTCGGCCGAAGAGTGTGCGGTGGCCGAGGAAGCGTTTTGCGATTGCCTGGCGTTTGCGCTGGGGGGCGAGGAAGCGGTGGCGCCGGCCTACCGCGCGTGGATGGCCGCACGATCTGTTGACACCCTTGCGCAAGCCGGCAATGGGGCCGCCGAAGAACTTTCTGTCATTGCCCGCTGGCAAACCGCAGAGGCCGATGCCACTTACTTTGCGCTGAAACCTTTTGAGCTCGATCTGGGCGACGCCTATTTTGAAATTTCCGTCTGACAACAGCGGCACCCTTGGCCCTGGTTGCGGGATCTCTGGCGTGAACACCATTCTTCTCGCGCCCATGGAGGGGCTTCTGGACTTCGTGCTGCGCGACATCCTCACCCGGGTGGGCGGCATTGACCGCTGTGTGTCCGAGTTCATACGCATCACCGACCAGTTGCTGCCCGAGCGGGTGTTCACCCGCATCGTGCCCGAACTGCACAACGGCGGCCGCACCCTGGCCGGCGTGCCTGTGCGCGCACAGCTGTTGGGCTCGGACCCGGTGTGCCTGGCGGAAAACGCGGGCCGGCTCGCGGCGCTGGGGCCGGCCGGCATTGACCTGAACTTTGGTTGCCCGGCCAAGGTGGTCAATCGCCACGGCGGCGGAGCTGCCTTGCTGGACGAGCCGGACACCATTGCGGCCATTGTGGCTGCCGTGCGGCGGGCTGTGCCGGCGCACATGCCGGTCTCGGCCAAAATGCGTCTGGGTTTCAACGACGATGCGAAAGCCGTGGCGTGCGCGCAGGCGATTGCCGACAGCGGCGCCGACGAGCTGGTGGTGCATGCACGCACCAAGCTGCAGGCCTACCGGCCGCCGGCTTTCTGGGAGCGTATTGCCGACATCCGCGCGGCGGTGACCATTCCGCTGGTGGCCAATGGCGAAATCTGGACGGTGGAGGATGCCCGGCTGTGTCGCCAGGCCTCGGGCTGCCAGATGCTGATGTTGGGCCGCGGCGCGGTGGCCGACCCGGGCTTGGCGCTGGCGATCCGCGGTGACGGCCAGCCCGGCCAAGCCGGCCTGGCGTGGGACGCTTTGCTGCCGTTGATCGCCCAGTTCTGGCAGCTGGTTTGCAGCCGGCTCGATGCACATTCGCGGCCGGGTCGGCTCAAGCAGTGGCTCAATTTTTTGCGCCGCCGTTACCCCGAGGCGCAACTCGCCTACCTGGCTTTGCGCACCGTCAATGATGCAGCCGCGATTGATCGCTGGCTGGGGACGGCCTGCGCGCAGGCGTCGGAGCGTGCCGCTTCAGATGAACAGGGCGTCGAAGCCACCGACGGGCTCAAAACGTTTGTTGCGGTAGCACAAACGCGTGGGTCCGGGCAGAGCCTGCTCGCGCACTGAGTGGCGCGCATCGCCGGGGTAACAGATCACCCGGCCGCCTTCCTGCTCGAAGGGCTCGGGCTGGATCACCGGTGGCCGGCGGCCGCGCGCTGCGGCCAGGACACTGTCCACACCGGCGTGGCGCGCCAGGTGCGCCAGGCTCATGATCTGCGGCGGCGCCAGCTCGATGTCGCCGGCCCAGTACTGCTGCAGCGCGGCGCGCGGGCTGAGCCAGATGCTTTCGGTGGTCTCAAAATCGTCGTGGCGCGCCACTTGGCCGGCCGGCACTGCCGCGACAAAAAAGCGGGTGTCGAAACGTTTGTTCATCACCGAGGGCACGATGGGCGTGATCCAGCGTGACCAGGGCACGACGCTGCGTGTCTGCAGGCGCAGCGCCATCTGCGCCAGCACCTTGTTGAAACCCTGGCCTTCGCGCAGCAGCGCAGCCGCCTGCGCGGCAGGCTCGGGCACCGAGGCGCCTTGTGCAAACAGCACGCCCGACTCTTCAAAGGCTTCGCGCAAGGCCGCCACATACAGGGCGGCGGCGGTGCGTTCGTCAATGTCGGCTTCATTCAGGCCGGCGTGCAAGACGTGCAGCGGCTGGTCCAGGTGGGCGGCCATGTCCAGTTCGGCGTCCGCCGCATCGACCTTGCCGCCAGGAAAGACATAAGCGCCGCCCAGGACGTCGGACAGGCCGTGGCGCTTCATCAGGAAAACTTCCAGTCCGGCCGCTGCATCGCGCAGCATCACCACGGTGGCGGCCGGGCGCGGCGGTGTGATGACGGGTTCGAAATTCAATTCCATGGCGGCTTTCATTGGGGCGCTGCACCGTCCATTACAGTGCAGCCTGTTGGCCCGCAGGCTCCCAGTCGTAGAGGCTAGCAGAGTCGTGGCCGGCCACCAATCACCACCACGACAGGGGACCCACAGAGGGGTATCGATTACACGGGCCGGGTGGCCAGCGTCACCGGCGCGCGCGACGGTTCGGGCGGCTCGGTCAGTGCGGCCGAAGCCGTCGTCAACGAGATTCGGCAGGCCGGCGGCGAGGCCGTGGCCAACCGTGCCTCGGTCACCGATTTTGCTGCGGTGCAGGCC
>JBKJZS010000377.1:0-7240 GCA_046714915.1 Polaromonas sp.
CGAGCCTGTTCGAGTTGGCGCAAGTCGTCGATCTGGTTGAAGACGCGATGAGGAGCACGCTGCACGCCGCGCTGCACGGGAACCCGTGCGGTGGCCAGCATTTGATCCAGCGCCCGCCCGCGATGCCAGGCTTCCACTGGGTCCAGAATGAATTCGCTGCGATTTTGCGTGCCTACGATTCGGGTCATGCTTGTTATCTTAGTCCAGCATGGGTGGATTCAAGCGGCTGGTTTAAATTGGCCTTCAGGTCGGTCCCGCCCGATTTGTAGAGCGAAATAGGCCTCCAACCACCGACTAGCGGGCGCAAGCAGCTACTGGTTTGATAGCGTGTGCAGTGGAATGTCTTTGGCCATGGACAGCGTGTCGAGCTGCTTGCGCGTCTGCGTGAGAAAAAAAGCCGCGATGGCTTGGTGGGTGGCGGGTGCAAGCATCGCCTTCATGCTGGAGGCAGCGACTCCAGCGGCGGCGCACAGGCTGGCCGCGAAATGCGGCTCCAGCGCAGCCACCGCGACGCGGCCGTCCTTGCACGGGTAGACGCGGTAGCCGGCGTGGCCGCCGCCGACAGCGGCGCCGGGCTGGGTCAGGCCCCAGGTCCGGGGCAGGCCGAGGTAGCTGGCTGCGCTGGACAGGGCCACTTCGAGGTACACGCCTTTGCCTTTGGCCCTCTGGTGCATGACAGCCTGCAGGACCGCTTCGCAGGCCATCAACGAGCCACCCATGTCGGCATACAGTGTGGGCGGTAGCTCCAGCCCGACCACCAGGTCGTTCTCCGCCATGTAAGTCAGGTCGTGGCCGGGTTCTTCGGACCGCTCGCCGGAACTACCTACGATGGCGATCTGGCTTAGCGCTGGGTAGTGCCGGCGCAGCGCCAGCCAGCTCAGGCCCAGTTTGGTCAGCGCTGAAGGACGGAAGGAGGTCAGCAGCACATCGGTTTTGGCCAGCGCGCGGTGCAGGGTTTGCTGGCCCTTGTCGGTCTTCAGGTCGGCGGCGCTCACTCGAACCCCCTGATGCAACGCGGCATAGGCGGGCGGGTTGTAGAGCCCCATGGGGTCGCCGGAGGGGGGCTCCAGCTTGATGCAGGTTGCGCCCATTTGTCCGCAACGCATCAGCGCGGCGGGGCCAGGCAAGTTTAGCGCGAGGCTCAGGATGCGCACGCCTTTGAGGGGGCGGAGGGTGGCGGGGATTTTTGCGACGGAGGGTAGAGGCATGGGTGTTGGCGCTTGAGCGCTGGCAGGCAGGACAAAGAAAGTTCTGCAGGCAATTTACCTTAATTTTTTTTCTGGCCAGCCGTGCGCCGTTGCCAGCCCGCTGCAGGGCTTCAAAAAGGCAGGCCCACGTAGTTTTCTGCCAGCGCGGTCGACGCCGCCTTCGAATGGATCAGGTAGTCGAGCTCGGCGGCCTGGATTTTCGGACCAAAGCCGGTTTCATCAGGGAACTTGTGCATCAGTGAGGTGAACCACCACGAGAAGCGCACGGCCTTCCATACGCGGCGCAGGCAGGTGTCCGAGTAGTTGTCGATGCCCGCCGCGCTACCGGTGTAAAACTCGGCCAGCGCCCGCGCCAGGTAACGCACGTCACTGAACGCCAGGTTCAGGCCTTTGGCGCCGGTGGGCGGCACGATATGGGCCGCGTCACCAGCCAGGAACAGGCGGCCGAAACGCATGGGCTCGGCCACACAACTGCGCAGCGGCGCAATGCTTTTTTCGATCGACGGGCCGGTGACCAGGGTTTCCGCTAGCTCGGGGGCGAGGCGGCGACGCAGTTCGTCCCAGAAGGCGCTGTCGCTCCAGTTTTCCACCCTGTCATCGAGCGAACACTGTACGTAGTAGCGGCTCCGCGTGTGACTGCGCATGCTGCACAGCGCAAAGCCGCGTTCATGGTTGGCGTAAATCAGTTCGTCAGAGACCGGCGGTGTGTCGGACAACACACCAAGCCAGCCGAAGGGGTAGATGCGTTCATAGGTGCGCAGCGCATGGGCCGGCACGCAGGCGCGGCTGACGCCGTGGGAACCGTCGCAGCCGGCAATGAAGTCGCATGACACTTCGTGCGTCACGCCGTCTTTGGTGTAAGTCACCGTGGGATGATCGCCGTCAAAGTCGTGTAGTTTGACGTTTTGTGCTTCGTACACGGTGGTTAGCCCGGCGGCGGCGCGGGCATCCATGAGGTCTTTGGTGACTTCTGTCTGGCCATAGACGGTGACTTGTTTGCCACCGGTCAGCTGGTGCAGATCAATGCGGTGGTGGCTGCCGCCAAAACCCAGCGCGACGCCGCCGTGCACCAGGCCTTCGCGGTGCATGCGTGCACCCACACCGAGCTCATCAAGCAACTCGGTCGTGCCTTGCTCCAGCACGCCGGCGCGAATGCGGCCCAGTACATAGCTCTGGCTGCGCTGCTCCAGCACGATCGCATCGATACCTGCCTTGTAAAGCAGCTGGCCCAGCAAATGCCCGGCCGGCCCACCGCCCACAATTGCAACCTGTACCCGCATGTCTGTCTCCGCTTTCATTGTGTTGAAGTTAGAGCGTATTCCTTGCGCCTGCCGCTGGCTAGAGGGCGGCGCGGACTGGTTCAGGGCTTTGCACGATGTCTGAGTCAATTGTGCGATGATCGCGCAATGAGCGCTATTTCAAATCCATCTGCGCGGATGTCCGGCGTTCTCCAGACGAACAAACCCATTGCCGGGGCAGATCTGATTGCAGGCATGGCCAAAGGCATGGCGGTTTTGGAGAGTTTTGACACCGAGCGCCAGCGCCTGAACGCGACGCTGGCTGCCGAACGCGCGGGCATCAGTCGCGCTGCGGCGCGCCGGCACCTGCTCACGCTGGCGCATCTGGGCTACCTGGAAACTGATGGCAGCTACTACTGGCTGGCCGCCAAGGTGCTGCGTTTTTCGGGCAGCTATCTGGCGTCGGCGCGGTTGCCGCGTGCCATCCAGCCGACCTTGAATCGTCTGGCGGCGCAGACCCAGGAGTCGTTTTCAGTCGGCGTACTCGACGGCGATGAGGTGGTGATTATTGGGCGCAGCGGGTATGAATGGAAAAGTCCATCGGATGGCGCCGTCCGGGTGATGGCCTATGGTCTGCACTTGGGCGCACGGTTGCCGGCGCACGCTACCTCTACAGGTCGGGTGCTGCTGGCGGCCAAAGCAAAACCCGCTTTCACCCAGTGGCTCCAAGGTCGGACGCTGGCGCGGCTGACCACCCGCACCATCATCGATGCCAAACAGTTTCGGGCGGTGATCGAGCAAGTCCGTGCAGACGACTATTGCCTGGCGGTAGAGGAGCACGAGCTTGGTGTCCATGCGATGGCGGTTCCGCTAAGAAACATGCAGGGAAAAGCGGTAGCTGCACTCAACGTAGTCGGGTCGCCGCAGCGGCTGGCGGTCCAGCAGATGCAACGCGATTTGCTGCCGCTGCTGCTCGACGCAGCCCGGGAACTTCGGCCTGTGCTGTAAAGGCAATCCCGCAGCGGCTGGGCTGTGGCTGCCGTAGCTTTGCCGGGCTGGAAAGATCGGATTTGACGGGCCGCATGGATCACGCCTCCACGCTTACTCCAGCAGCCAGCGCTACTTTTCCGCCATAGCCTGTGGTTTGCTCCCAAGCAAGGTGTTGGCGCCGGATTCGCAGTGCGCGCAACCTGCCAGATGACTTCACTTGTTGCCACAGTCTTCGTTTTCGCGCTGCGCCAGGTGGTCATCCGAGAGCGAGCTTTGCAGCAGCGTGCCGTTATCCAAGCAACCTGCCGATGCCTGAATGTTCGCCGAGGGGCTTATACCCAAAATTCCACACCTTCATTGTTTCAGGTGTTGCACTTCAGCCTTGAAAACACCGGTTAGCGACCGGCATCTCTGCGCTAAGCTCTCAGCTTATTTTCCTCGCTGGCTGCCATGACATTCAAACCATTCGAAATTTTCCCGGCTGTGCTCATTGCGGCAAGCTTTTTACTCGCCGGCTGCAACGATGCTCCCGGCACCGGAACAGCGGCGAAAGCTTCTTCCACGCCAGTTTCGGTAGCTGCGATTGCCGCCGGTGCCAAAGGCTTCACGGTTGGCTCAGCGATGAGCACGCGGACCGTTTACGTGTTCTTTGATCCCCAGTGCCCGCATTGCACTGCGCTGTGGGAAGCCGCGAAACCGCTGAAGTCCCAGGCAAAATTTGTCTGGATTCCGGTGGATATCGTGAACCCGTCCAGCTTGCCCCAGGGCGCCACTTTGCTGGCGGCCAAAGACCCGGTCGCGGCGATGGATGGGCATGAAGCATCTATGCGTGCCAGACGGGGGGGCATCAGTGCCGCTAGCGACATCGACGCGCAGAAGTCAGTCGTTGCCAAAAATACCGAGCTGTTCACCCGGTTTGGTTTCGCCTCCATTCCGACCATTATTGCCACCCATGCCCAAACCGGCGCCCTGGTGACGCAGGAAGGCTCTTTGCCCACTGCAACCCTTGCGGCATTACTGGGGTTGCAGGCACCGGGCGGCCAGCCGGTTGCTCCCGCGAAGTAGGCATCCGGCCAGCGCTGATTTCAGGGCGTCACCAGCGGGTTTTGCCCATTTTCTGACGTAGAGCAAGTCTCCGGCCCCCATTTTGACTAGGCGCATGGCACGGGCGATAGAGGCGATGCGGCATGTCCGTTGATTTCATGTGGCACGCATTTTTGGCACCCCTTGCGCTTCTAAGTCCTTGAAATAAAAGAACTATCAGCGAATCAACGACTTATTTGATATTTGGCGGAAGCGGTGAGAATCCCGCACAGCCGCCGAAAATGTATCCTCAAGCCTTATAGATCAATGACTTATCTTTGATCGGCCGTTGTTCCAAGTGTGAAATTTGGAGGTTAGCTCGGATGTCCATTTGGATGGACGCGCGTTATAGTCTGCTGCGGTATTTTCCGTTAAACAAGTGTTTTTGGGCTGCTGTCACGTGGATATTGTGGACTTGACCCAGCAGCCCAACGATCAACAATGGCAGACCCTCCTGCGTGCCCGGCTGCAGAGGCTGGAGGCGATGGAGCTGGCGGAGCGCGTGGATGCGAACAGATGGAAGCTGTCTCCAAACATGGAGCAGACGCTGACCGCCATGGGTGAGCGCGGCGACATTCTGCGCACGATGCACAAGGCTTTGAAGGGGCAGCAGCGGGAGTTGGTGTTGGAAACGGAACTGGCAACACCAGTCATCGGTCGCATCGCTGCCAAGGGCCTGGCCGACGAGCTGAATGACCGGGGCTATCTGGTGGTGGATGGTATTGATGGCCGTGCGCACTATGTCCGCCTGCCAGTTGGTGTTGACCTTGCCGCTTTGCCAGTGGGTGGCATCGTTGAAGTGAAGTCCGCTGGAGGGGAACGGGCGGTGGACCGCAACATCGCGGGTATCGTGCGTGAGGGTCTTTACCGCAGCGCTGACCATCTGGCGCAGCTTCGACAGGAATGCACCCCAGACCCACAAACTGCGGTCGATATTCACGTGCGCCGGCTCGAAGCGCTGCGCCGCTCGGGGGTCGTGGAGCGTATGGTCGATGGCGTTTGGCGCGTACCGCCTGACTTCTTGTCCCGCGCGCAAGCGCACGATGCGCAGCGGGCCGCAGGGTTCACCATCGAATTGCGTTTGCACCTGGTTATCGAGCAGCAAGTGCGTACCCAAGGCGCAACATGGCTGGACCATCAAATGGTGGGGGATGCCAAGGGCCTGTCGGCGCTGGGCTTCGGTGCCCATGTGCGGAGTGCGTTGCAGGACCGGATGGGATTCCTCGTCGAGCAGGGCTTGGCCGAGCGGCGCGGTCCGCGTGTGGCTTTAGTGCGCAACCTGCTTTCCACCCTGCGAGACAGGGAGCTGACCGAGGTGGGTAAAGTGATTCAGCACGAAACCGGGCTGCTCCATCGCCTGTTGCGCGATGGTGAGCGTGCAAACGGCGTTTATCGCCGTTCAGTTCAGCTCGCCAGTGGTCGATTTGCGATGCTGGACGATGGTATCGGTTTCAGCCTGGTGCCGTGGCGGCCTGTAGTTGAGCAGCGACTGGGACAGCAGGTATCGGCCACCTTGCGAGGGGCATCGGTCACGTGGAACCTTGGCCGGCAACGCGGTTGACAAAAAAGCAATCTGGACCATGCTCTTTCCCCAGCTGAGGCGTCATCATTCCGCCAGTTTTTGCAATATGGCGAGGTTTACGATCCTCACAGCGCCCCACCAGGAGGAGCCCGACATGGTCATTGCCAATTCGATTGCCATAGTCAAGCCAGGCATCCTCAAGGGCAAATGCGGTGCGGCTGCTGGGTTTGGCTTAAACCGCTGGCCCCGAAAACAATTGCGCCAAGACTTTGCGCAGCCAGATGTTTCCGGCATCGGCGTTGAAACGTTCATGCCAGTGCTGCTTGACCTTGTAGTGGGGCAGGGGCACGGGCGGCTCCAGCAACTGGACCTGCTCTTGCGAAGCCAGAGCGTTGCCCAGCCGGCTGGGCACGATGACCAGCAGCTCGGTCTGCGCCACGATGCGTGCCACTCCCAGAAAACTTGGCACGCGCAGCGCGACCCGGCGCGCTATCTTGTGCTTGGCCAGCACCTTGTCAACGATGGAATGCCCGGTGCCCGACGCGCTTACCACTATATGGCCTTCCGCCGAGAACGCTGCCCGGTCGAGCGTGGCCTGGATGCGCGGGTGCTGGCTGGACGCCAGACAGACAAAGTCCTGCTCGAACAGCGCTTGTTGGTAAAAGCCCGCTTCTAGGTCGGGCGTGAAGCCGACCGCTAGGTCCATGTCGCCTGATTCAAGCCGCCGGCGGCTGTCGGGCGATATCTTGTCGGCTTCCAGCACCACGCCCGGCGCGGTTTGTTGCAGGTAGTTGATCAGCCGCGGCAGCAGCACGATTTCGCTGATGTCGGTCATGCAGATGCGAAATTCGCGCTGCGCATCAGCCGGCACAAAGGCCTCGCCCGCACCGCGCGCTTTGGCTATGCTCGCCAGCGCCGCCAGCAAATCCGGGTAAATACTCTGCGCCCTGGGTGTCGGCTCCATGCCTTGCGAGGTGCGCGTGAACAGGCGGTCGTCAAAGTGACGGCGCAGCTTGGCCAGGGCGATGCTGGCGCTGGCCTGCTCCATGCCCAGGTGCTGCGCCGCGCGCGAGACGCTTTGCGTCTTGTAAACCTCGACGAAGACGCCGAGCCAGTCGAGATCAAGTTTGGCCATACACAAGTATATAAAAACGATATTTAGAGTATTCGCTATCAGGCTTTGACGCAATAGTTAAAAC
>JBKJZS010000378.1:0-2359 GCA_046714915.1 Polaromonas sp.
AGTCTGTTGACACAGTCAAGTCTCCCCCGAGCCCCTACGGCGCTTTTGTATCGCCCCAGCCTGAGGAATCCGCACGGCCGCAAGGACTACAAGGCCCGTGCGGGCGAAAGCCTCGTCCGCTTCCGCAATATACCGCCCAACCCGGAGTATCACCTGATGGCCCCGCCGCTCAAGCAGAAATAAGACACTAACCTGCTTTGCAGAAGTTGATCTCCATCTGCGCTCAATTTTTAACAGCGGTCTGCGCCCATCGCCAAAGAGCCAAAGAGCCAAAACACATTTCCACCCTGGTCAACTGACGAGCTCGCGCATCCAGTCCGGCAGCGTTGTGGCCTTCTGGCTCGGAAAGTCGATCCAGATCGTGGTCGCCCCCCCGGCCGCGTAGATCACGCCGGGCTCCTCGGCGCGCTCCATGGTGCCCCAGCTTTCAAAGGTGGAGCGGCCGGGGTCGCTGACATACATCTTGACCAGCACATCGCCCGGGTACTCGAGCTGCTTGTAGAAGTTACAAAACGCGTTGACGATGACCGGACCCTCGCCCTGCGGGTCGGGCACACAGCCGATCAGGTGCATCCAGTCGATGCGGACCGTCTCCAGGTAGCGGAAATAACTCGCATTGTTGACGTGGCCCATGGCATCCATATCGCCCCAGCGAATCGGGATGCGCATTTCAAAAACCAGTTTCTTCTTTTCGGGAATTTCAATTTTCATAAGCGTTCGGGCAAACCGCTGATCAAATGGCAAAACCATCATCGGCAGCGATGACGGCGCCGTTGATGAAGTGGCTCTGGCCGCTGGCCAGCATCACCAGCAAGGCGTCCAGATCCTCCGGCTTGCCAATGCGTTTACGCGGCAGCATCTGCACCAGCTTCTGGCCCTGCTCGGTTTGCCAGTGGTGGTGATTGATCTCTGTGTCGATGTAGCCTGGGCAAATGGCATTGACATTGATGCCGAATTTGCCCCACTCCAGCGCCATCGCCTTGGTCATTTGCACCACTGCGGCTTTGCTCATGCAGTACACACCGATCTGAGGCAACACCCGCAGGCCAGCCATCGATGCAATGTTGATGATGCGCCCGCCCGAAAAAGTGCCCGGCGCGGTTCCGCGTGCGCGCGCCAGCATGCGTTTGCCGACCTCCTGCGCGACAAAAAATGCGCCTTTGACGTTGGTGTTAAAAATGAAGTCGTAGTCTTCTTCGGCCACGTCCTGAATGCGCTGCGTGGTGCTGACCCCAGAGTTGTTGACCAGGATATCGATAGGCCCAACCTCGGTTTCAGCATGCGCGACGGCGGCTTTGACACTGGCGGTGTCAAGCACATCGAGCATGACGGCATGGGCATGGCCGCCGTCAGCCTCGATCTGCGCACGCAAGTCTTTGAGCTTGTCCATTCTGCGGCTGGCCAGCACCACCGCCGCACCGGCACGGCTGAGGGTTTTTGCAAACTGCGCACCCAGACCTCCGGAAGCGCCCGTTACCAGGGCAACCCGCCCCGACAAATCCATGCTGTAGGCCATTACAGACTCCTGTTGTTAAAAATGAGTACCCATTGCGCTGACATTAGCAGAATAAAATCAGCCGGAACACTGACATCCGTTTCGCAATTCATTATCAGCGAGCTCCTCCATGAATACCCAAGAAATCCTGGTTCAATTTGGCCCTCGTGAAGCGATGGAATACGACGTGGTCGTGGTCGGTGGCGGCCCCGGCGGTCTGGCCACCGCCATTCGCCTGAAGCAGCTGGCCGCTGAAAAAGGCAGGGACGTGTCGGTGGTAGTACTCGAAAAAGGCTCAGAGCCCGGCGCGCATATTTTGAGTGGTGCGCTGATGGACCCGCGTGCCATCACCGAACTGTTTCCAAATTGGAAAGAACTCGGCGCCCCACTGACGCAGCCGGTCACCGGTGACGAGATGCTGTTCCTGAGCCAGACCGGCAAGCTCAGCACACCGCAATTTCTGATTCCCAAAAGCCTGCACAACGAAGGCAACTACGTCATCAGCCTGGGCAATGTGGTGCGCTGGCTGGGTCAGCAGGCAGAAGCACTGGGGGTTGAAATCTTTCCTGGCTTCGCAGCTGCAGAAGTGCTTTACAACGAGGACGGCTCGGTCAAAGGTGTGGCCACCGGCAACCTCGGCATCGGCAAAGACGGCCAGCCCAGCGACAGTTTTCAGTTGGGCATGGAACTGCACGGCAAATACACGATTTTTGCCGAAGGCTCACGCGGCCACCTGGGGCGCCAACTGATTGCGCGGTTCAAACTCGACGCTGGCAAAGACCCCCAAACCTACGCTCTTGGCATCAAGGAACTGTGGGAAATCGACCCGGCCAAGTCCAGACCCGGTCACGTCGTGCATTCGCT
>JBKJZS010000379.1:0-3103 GCA_046714915.1 Polaromonas sp.
GTTTGTCGCCAAGCGCAACACCCGCAGCCATGTGTGGTTGCGCTGGTTCAATGAGGTGCCGGTCCTGTTATTTCTGGCGGCGGTTATTTTGGTGGTGGTCAAACCGTTTTAAACGCGGTTGCCCTGACACCGACTCCCTGCGTTACGCTGGTACCCCTTGTCAACGCCGCCCTCCACCCAACCCACCTCCGCTTGGCCGCTGGCGCTGGCAACGGTCTGCCTGATCAGTTATGCCAGCCTCTACCCCTTCACCGAATGGCGCAACCAGGGCATCTCGCCGCTGACTTTCCTGACGGCGCCGTGGCCGCGCTACTGGACTGGTTTTGATGTGGGTATCAACTTGGCCGGGTATGCGCCCGCCGGCTTTTTGCTGGCTTTGTCGGCTTTGTGCAGCGGCCGCCCGCGCTGGGCCGTCAGCGTGGCGGTGCTCAGCGCCGCGGCTTTGTCGCTGGCGATGGAAACACTGCAAAGTTACCTGCCTTCGCGCGTGCCCTCCAATGTTGACTTTGCCCTGAACACCGTGGGCGCCTGGCTGGGCGCCTGCAGCGCCTGGCTGCTGGATAAGACGGGCGTGATTGATCGCTGGAGCCGCGTGCGGGCGCGCTGGTTGGTGCGCGAGGCCAGGGGGGCGCTGGTGCTGCTGGCGCTGTGGCCGCTGGCGCTGCTGTTTCCGGCTTCGGTGCCCTTGGGTTTGGGTCAGGTGCTGGAGCGTCTGGAGTTTGCGCTTGCTGAAGTACTCGCCGACACGCCGTTTCTGGAGTGGCTGCCGGTGCGCGACATCGAGCTGCAGCCGCTGGTGCCCGGCGCCGAGGTGATTTGTGTGGCGTTGGGCGCGCTGATCCCCTGCCTGCTCGGTTACTGCATCCTGCGCACACTGTTACAACGCGCTGTTTTTTTAACCGTCACCCTAGCTGCCGGCATGGCGCTGACCGCCTTGTCCGCCGCGCTCAGTTATGGCCCCCAGCATGCGTGGGCCTGGCTGGATCTGCCGGTCCAGGTCGGCATGGGCTTGGGCAGCGTGCTGGCCCTGCTGTTGCTGCCGGTACCGCGTCGGGCCAGCGCCGCGCTGCTGCTACTGGCTTTGTGTGTTCATCTGTCGCTCCTCAATCAGGCCCCCGTCGGCCCCTACTTCGCCGAGACCCTGCAAATCTGGGAGCAGGGGCGTTTTGTCCGTTTCAACGGCCTGGTGCAGTGGCTGGGCTGGCTGTGGCCGTATGCCGCCTTGCTCTATGTGCTGGTGTATTTGTCGAGCCGCACCACGGCGCCACCCGCCGAAAAGTAAAATCAGGCCATGACTCAAACCAGCGCTTCTGGCGCGGCACCGGCTGCCGCGCAACCCGGCTCTTATTACAAGCGTCACATCTTCTTTTGCCTGAACCAGCGCAGCGGCAGTGAAGACAGTTGTGCGAACCACAAAGCGCAGGAGGGCTTTGACCGCTGCAAATCGCAGATCAAGGCCGCCGGTCTGGCCGGGCCGGACGGGGTGCGGGTTAACAAGGCGGGATGCCTTGACCGCTGCGCTGCCGGACCGGTGGCGGTGGTCTACCCCGAAGCCGTCTGGTACACCTATGTGGACGCCCACGACATCGACGAAATCGTCGAATCGCATCTGAAAAATGGCCAGGTGGTGGAGCGATTGCGCACCCCCCCGCAACTGGGCCGTTGACCCTCAGCAGGTGCCCGCCGGCCACACGCCATGCATGTTTTGTGCCTCTGGCCCTTATGCGACGGGCGCAAGCAGCTACGGTTTTTATAGCAAATCAAGCCCCTCAGACTTTCTTCATGAACGCCCATACCCAAAAAATCATCATTGCCGGACCTGCCGGTGCGCTGGAAGTTGCGCTGGATGCGCCGTCTGGCGCTTCGCGCGGCGTGGCTGTTATCGCGCACCCGCATCCCCAGTTTGGCGGCACGCTGGACAACAAGGTGGTGCAAACACTGGCGCGTGCCTTCACACAGGCCGGCTGGACCGCCGTGCGCTTCAATTTCCGTGGTGTTGGCGGTAGTGAAGGTGTGTATGACGAAGGCCGTGGCGAGGCGGATGACATGCTGGCCGTGGTGCGGCATGCGGCGCCTGAGGGCGAGCTGGCGCTGGCCGGATTCTCGTTTGGCGCCTTTGTGACCTCGCAGGTGTTTGCCCGCCTGCAGCCGACGCGCCCGATTGCCAGTCTGGTGCTGGTGGGCACCGCCGCCAGCCGCTTTGCGGTGGCGCCGATTGCCGAATCGGCGCACGAGCAGACGCTGGTGGTCCATGGCGAGCAGGACGACACCGTGCCGCTGCAGGCTGTGCTCGACTGGGCGCGCCCGCAGCTACTGCCTGTTACGGTTGTGCCCGGGGGCGGGCATTTCTTTCATGGACAATTGCCGCTGTTGAAAAGTCTGGTGGCCCGCCACCTGCGCTGATTTTTCAGGTCGTTTTTTTATTTCAGGTTTTTATCCCCCATGAATTGTTTTTCTCCCGCCTTCAGGGGCTTCGGTATCTCGTTGGCCCTGCTGTGGCCCCTGGCCTTTTTACCTGCGGCGTATGCCCAGGCGCAGCAGCCGCCCGAAGTGGCTGCCCGCTCCTTCTTGCTGCTCGATGTCACGGCCAACCAGATCCTGGCCGCCAAAGACATCGATTCCCCGGTGGAGCCAGCTTCCTTGACCAAGCTGATGACCGAATACCTGGTGTTTGACGCCCTCAAGTCGAAAAAGATCGACCTCAAGCAAACTTTCCCGGTCAGCGAGCGTGCCTGGAAAATGCCCGGCTCCCGCATGTTCATCGATCCCAA
This sequence comes from Polaromonas sp., assembly GCA_046714915.1. Classification (GTDB taxonomy): domain Bacteria; phylum Pseudomonadota; class Gammaproteobacteria; order Burkholderiales; family Burkholderiaceae_C; genus Polaromonas. The sequence continues at coordinate 2,772 of JBKJZS010000379.1, forward strand.
TATGCAGGTGCCGGTCGAAGACCTGATCAAGGGCATGGTGGTCCAGTCCGGCAATGACGCCACCATGGCGCTGGCCGAAGGCGTGGGCGGCAGCGCCGAAAATTTTGTCAAGCTGATGAACGAGCAAGCCAAGGCGCTGGGCATGAAGTCCACCGCTTATATGAATCCTGAAGGCTTGACGCAGGCCGGACACAACACGACGGCGCGCGATCTGAGCATTCTGGCTTCCCGGCTGATGCGGGACTTTCCCGAATATGTGGGCTACTACGCGATCAAGAAGTACCGCTATCAGGGCACACCGGCGACCAACGATAACAACCGCAACCTGTTGT
>JBKJZS010000380.1:0-2238 GCA_046714915.1 Polaromonas sp.
CGGTAGAGCCCGGCCGCGGCGTCTTGGCCGACGCGCCAGCTTCCGTCAACCTGAAAGCCGCTGCATGAGCACAGGACAAGCCCGCCCCCCGCTGCCGCCCGTCCCGCTGGAAACAGCCAAAGAAAAAGTGCAAAAGGCCGAAGACGCCTGGAACAGCTGCGACCCCGACCGCGTGGCGCTGGCCTACACCGAGGACTCGGTCTGGCGCAACCGCGCCGACTTTTTTTCGGGGCGGCCCATGATCCGCGAATTCCTCCAACGCAAGTGGGCCAAGGAACTGGACTACCGGCTGAAAAAAGAGCTCTGGGCGTTTACGGATAACCGCATCTCGGTGCGCTTCGAGTACGAATGGCATGACGACGCCGGTTTCTGGTTTCGCTCGCACGGCAATGAACTATGGGAATTTGACGAACTCGGCCTGATGCGCCGCCGCGAAGCCAGCATCAACGACGTTCCGATCAAGGCGGCAGACCGGAAGTTCTTTTGGCCCCGGCCCGTCACCCCCTGACTCAACCCATCTTTTACTTTTTTTTAATCCCAGGAGAACATATGAACCGCAACGACATCACCGAAAAAATCATCACCGCCAAGGTTTCCAAAGGCATCACCTGGGAGTCGGTCGCCAAAAAAGTTGGCCTCAGCAAAGAATGGGTTACCGCTGGCTGCCTGGGTCAGATGACCTTTGACGACAAACAGGCCAAGATCATCGGCAAAATTTTTGGCCTGAGCGCGGAAGAGCAGAAGTGGCTGCAGGTTGTGCCCTACAAAGGTTCGCTGCCGACACCGGTGCCGACCGACCCGCTGATCTACCGCTGGTACGAAATCGTCAGCGTCTACGGCACGACCATCAAGGAACTGATCCACGAAGAGTTTGGCGACGGCATCATGAGTGCGATTGATTTTTCGATGGACATCGTGCGCCAGCCCGACCCCAAAGGCGACCGTGTCAACGTGGTGCTGTCGGGCAAATTCCTGCCGTACAAGAGCTACTGACTTCTACCGTGTGTCATTGCGGGCTTGACCCGCAATCCACGCAGGCACACCACCATGAATGCCGGATCCAGTCCGTCATGACAGCCTCTCATCGTTCTTCAAGAGAATGGAGTTCCGCCAGACGGGCAAAATGGGGGCATGAACTCCCTCGACGGCATTCGCGTTCTCGACCTTTCCCGCGTTCTCGCGGGTCCCTGGTGTACCCAGACCCTGGCCGACCTCGGCGCCGACGTGATCAAGATCGAACGTCCCGGCACCGGTGACGACACCCGGACCTGGGGTCCGCCGTTTTTGCAGGACAGCCAGGGCGCCGATACCCAGGAAGCGGCCTATTACCTGGGCACCAACCGCAACAAGCGCTCGCTCACCTGCGACATTGCCCAGCCGGAAGGCCAGGCGCTGATTCGTGACCTGGTCCCGCACTGCGATGTGTTTGTCGAAAACTTCAAGGTCGGCGACATGGCGCGTTATGGGCTGGACTACGCCTCACTCAGAACCTTGAATCCCCGGCTGGTCTACTGCTCGGTCACCGGCTTTGGCCAGACCGGGCCTTATGCCGAGCGCGCCGGTTATGACTATGCGATCCAGGGCATGGGCGGCCTGATGAGCGTCACCGGTGAGCGCGACGACCTGGCCGGCGGCCCGCAAAAAGTCGGCGTCGCCGTGGCTGACCTGATGACCGGCATGTATGCCACGGTGGCCATCCTCGCCGCGCTGCGTCACGCCGAAAAAACCGGCGAAGGCCAGCAGGTCGACATGGCGCTGCTAGACACGCAAGTAGCCATGCTTGCCAACCTGGGTGCCAACTACCTGGTTAGCGGCAATGTTCCGGGACGGGCCGGCAATGCGCACCAGAACATCGTTCCCTACCAGGTATTTGAAGTTGCGCCGACGGCAGATGCCACGAAGTCGGAGGGCGCCGACGCGGCGGCACGGGACCACCTGATTCTGGCCGTCGGCAACGATGGGCAATATGCGAAGTTCTGCGCCGTGGCCGGCCGGCCGGAACTGGCCAGCGACCCGCGCTACGCCAAAAACAAAGACCGGGTGCGCAACCGCGCCGTCCTGGTGCCCTTGCTCGAAGCCATTATGCGGACCCACAGCAAGGCCGACTGGCTGGTCGCGCTGGAAGCCGCCAAAGTGCCTTGCGGCGCCATCAACAACCTGGCCGAGGTATTCGCCGACCCGCAGATCGAGGCGCGCGCGATGGTGACCGACTGGCACCATCCGCTCAAAAGCAGTGTG
>JBKJZS010000381.1:0-2704 GCA_046714915.1 Polaromonas sp.
CTGCGGATCTTGGCCAGCGTGTGGTCGCGGTAATCCGCATCGCGTGCGTCCGGGGGCTGGTAGATCTGGCTGATGCGGTGGTAGTCCCACATGGCATGACCCGAGAATGCTATTAAAACAATAGCTGCTACCGCCCGTGCCACCTGGGATAAAGGCCTATTTCTCTTGAATTTTTCCAGAAAACCAGTGCCAGAGGGTCGCCACAGCAGCATCATGCAAAGCCCCGCCGCCATCTGAAACGGCCCATACCACAGCGGGTATTCCAGCAGACTGTGCAACAAGATCACCGCCAGCACGGCCCAAGCCAGCTGGCGTGTGGCGTCGGTCTCGCGCCAAGGGCGCTGGCGTAGCACCCACCACGCCACCGCGCCACCCACCAGCAGCGCCGCCGGAATGCCCAGCTCGACCGCCAGATGCAGTGACAGGTTGTGCGCGTTGTCCAGAATGTCGCAAAAGCGAGGCCCTTCATAGAGTGTGCTGTAGTGCGCGTAATCCAGCTCGCCCCAGCCCCAGCCCAGCCACGGCTTGGCCGCGATCAGGTGCAGCACATTAGACCAAAGCGTCAGGCGGCTGGCACAGGCCGGGTCTCCTGCACGCAGACGGGCGAACATGCCGTGCGCCATCGGGTCCAACTCGGCCAGCCAGGGCAACCCCAGCGTTGCCAGCGCATAGGCAAACACCGCCGCCAGTAACACGCGGAGCACAAGGGGCCGGCGCCATGCGCCCCAAACTCCGAACAGCGCACAAAGCAAAGCGAGCTGCATCAGACCCGTGCGGGACGAGGACGCGGCGTTACCGGCTGCCAGCAGGCCGGCTGCCAGCAGCACCAGCCATTGACGAGGTCCGGCGAGGCCACGCTGGCTCACGAGGCAGATCAGGGCTGTCAAAGCAATGTTGGTGAGGCTGGCAAATAGGTTACGCTGGCGCAGGTTGGCAAACGCCTCCCCTGGCGCTGGCTGATTAACCCACGCGCCCAGTGCAGCCGCACCATCGAAGTATTGAAGCAGGCCCATCACGCTGCTGACCATGCCCGCAAGCAACCAGGCATTCGCCGCAGGGCCCGCCCAGCGCTGAGCAAAAGAGTCAACCCTAGCTTCGCCGAAGGTAGCACGCTGCGCCGCCAACAGCACCAGGCCCGCCGTCGCGGCGAGCGCAACCAGCCAGGGCACAACAGCCGGTGAGGGCCCGGGCGCAAACGGATTGAGCCAGGGCAGGGCGATGAAAAAGAACGCGGCAAGTGCTTGCATCAACGAGAGGGTGCAGGCACACGAAGTGCTGCTGTCATGAGTTACAACGCATGGGTTGCGGGTCGATCCTGCAATCACGTTAATCTGCTGGCGGTATCGACAACCATGAACGCAGTCACTTCCCGATCAAAGCCAGTATTTTCGCTCAGACTTGTGCCAGCTCGGCGCCTGCTACCTTGCGTTCGCGGCATGTCCCACCGTGTCAAGGTAGTTTGAGTTCGCGCAGTTGGGGGTACTTGTCTTGTGCGAGGCCGTTCCAATTTGCCTTGATCTCCCCATACGTCTTTTCGCCATGCATGGCTCGCATGACACGCAGTTGTCGCATGGCTTCCTCGGGATGGCCATTCAGCGCAAGTGAAAGGGCGTAACGGTTCTGCGTCGCAGTCCAGGGGTAGCGCAGGGCGACTTTCTTGGCGAGCGCCAGTTCGTCGATGGTCATGCCCGGCTTGGGTGAGATCCGGGCGCCGTCCAGCAATGCACCCAACTGCGTCAAAAGGATCACATCGGGTCTTTGATAACTAGTCGGTGTTTGACCCACGCGCAAAGCCTCAAAGCGCGCCACCCGAAAATCTTCTTCAATCGCAACATACTCGACAACCGACCAAGCCCCCACGAGGCTCACCCCCAACAAAAGCGCTGCCGCAGGACCCCGCCCGATGCGCAGCGCAGGCTTGCTCCCCGCCATACCTTCCAGCGCCCCCAACACCAACATCACGGGCACCAGAAAGTAAGCATAAGCAAACGGAAATTCCAGCATCGAATGCACGGCCACAGGCAATGCCACTGCCAGGCAATACCAGGGCAGCAGCTGGTTGGCAGTCCGCACGCGCCGCCACAGCCAGACCCCTGTTACCAGCACCAGCAGTGCGGTGAGCGGCACACCGACCCCCAACGCCAGATCAAGCAGTATGTTGTGACTGTAAGAAAAGGGCTCGCTCACGACATAAGCATGCGCCACGGCGTTGTGCGCTTCAGGAACCTCACCAAGCCCCCAGCCCCACCACGGCCGCTGGGACAGTGCCTCCAGCAACTGTGGCCACACCACCAGGCGCGTACCTGCCTTGATATTGACCTCAGCGTCAACGCCTGAAGTTTGCAGCACGAAAGCAAAAATCGACGGCCACGCCCAGAAAAGTCCCAAAAAACCGATGCCCGCGAGCGCAACCACCCACGGGGAAAGCCTCAAACCCACGCGCTTGTTTTTGGCAAACCACCACCCCCACAACACCAAGAAGCTCACCACGCCGGTACGCGACTCGCTTGCCGGCAGGGCCGTGCACAACACCAGAAAGATCAATACCGATGGTAGAGCTTTGAGCTTGCTGGATTCATACAGGAACAAAAGGCTAACCATCCCCATCAGCAACAAAGTTGCGAGATGATTGGGTTGCCCCAAATTCGCTCCGGGGCGGCGAAGTCCAGGCATCCGGTTGATCCAGGGGGAATGCTCCCACAGC
>JBKJZS010000382.1:0-2256 GCA_046714915.1 Polaromonas sp.
CGCTGATCCTGCCTGGCCAAACCACCTCGCAACAGATCCGGCATACCTTGATGCCCGCGCAGGCTTCGGTCGAGTTGCCCCGTGTTGCCGACTTTGCGGGTGAGCAGGCTTCTCCAGGGGTGCGCCAGATGGGCAACTGGGTGATGGATTCACGCGATCACCAGGGCATGCCTTTTGTCATTGTCGATAAACAGAATGTCCGTGTGTACGTCTTCCAGCCGGATGGAAAACTGATTGGCGCAACGCCGGCACTGATGGGCTCGGCCACCGGTGACGACACGGTGTCCGGTATTGGCGAACGCGAGATGTCGGCTATCCGGCCTCACGAGCGCACCACACCGGCCGGTCGTTTCGTGTCGATGCCGGGTGTCAACTCCTTGGGGGAAGATATTGTCTGGGTGGACTACCAGGCGGCGGTTTCCATGCACCGCGTGCGGGCCAAGGAGCCGGCAGAGCGCCGACTTGAGCGTCTGGCCTCGGCCACGCCGGATGACAACCGTATTTCCTTTGGCTGTATCAACCTGCCGGTGGCGTTCTATGAAACGGTGGTGAAACCCGCACTGGGTGCGGCCCGTGGCGTGGTTTACGTACTGCCGGAAACAAGGCCTCTCGAAGCCGTTTTCGGGGTCCACAGAGTGGCTTCAAACAGCCGCTGAATCCCTGTTTCCCTGTAAGAGGATGCCTACAGCGCACGCGGTCTAGGTGAAATCCCCAATTTCCGTTACATCTATGCCCCACCCTTTTTAGGTATGGGTTGCATGCTATTAAATCAATAGCAATCCCGATTTGGAAGCTACGGTGGGCTTGCCAAAGCAAGGCCCCAACAGGTAGGATCTGTCCTACAACTCCGGGGCTTGACCCGGTTCTGTGCGAACAAAGCCTCTACCAGATCGGGAACCAGGATGGGTATCAAAAGCAAGACGCTGAGCGCCGTGGCTGCTGTGGGGGCGCTGATCTTGCTGACGGCGCCAGTGATTGCGATGGAAGCCTGGGTGCCCCGTCCCACCCCGCTTGCCGACTTTGCCGGAGAGGCTGCTTCAAGCGACGTTCGTTATGTTGCTGCCTGGGTGTTGGACTCGGCCGACAACCAAGGCCTGCCTTTTGTCATCGTCGACAAAAAAGACGCCCGGATTTTTGTGTTTGAGGCCAGCGGCCATTTGCGCGGCGCCTCTGCCGCCTTGCTTGGACTGGCCAGCGGCGACCATTCGGTCCCCGGCATTGGCCAGCGCGAGCTGTCCAGAATACTGCCGGCGGAACGCACCACGCCGGCCGGGCGGTTTTTGTCGCAGCCAGGGCGCAATCTGCAGGGCGAAGAGGTGGTCTGGGTCAATTACAGCGAAGGCCTGGCCATTCACCGCGTGCGTCCGGACCACAGCCAGGAGCGCCGACTGCAGCGCCTGGCGTCCGACACGCCCGGGGACAACCGAATTTCTCTGGGATGCGTGGTGGTACCTGTGGCTTTCTATGAATCTGTGGTGAGTCCCATGCTGGGAAAAAACTATAGTGTGGTGTATGTGCTGCCTGAAACGCGGCCAGCCCATGCCTTCTTCGGTGCCTACCAGCTCAGCAGCAGGCAACCCTGATGCACAGCCTGCTGGCTTCGCCCGCCGAACTCCCGCTCGCTCCCGGCGCTCAGGGCCGGACGATGGGGTAAGAAGCTGAACTGGTGCGCATCGCGGGACCCGCAGAGTACACGGTCCGGTTCGACAGCGAATTCACCGCCGTGCTGGCGCGGCGGTCGCCGGAGCTATTGACCGGTGGGCAGGCGATGTCCGTGACTGAGAAGACCAAGTGCCCACCAGGAAAGACCCCGGGGAGCGTCTGGTGAATCTGGTAACGCATGTCGACCGGCGCAGCCGCTGCGTGGTAGACCACCTGGTTGGCGTGGTTGTAGACGGTATAGCAGGCCAGCGCTTGGCTGCTGAGCAGAGCCGGAAGTAAAACGCCAAGGACTTGCTTCAGAGCGTTTTTCATGCGCGAGCCTTTCAAAGTGTGCTATCTTTTTCCGGACCCGGTTGCTGCTGTGCAGGCGGGCGGCCGATTGTGTTGTCAGCCAAGGCGCCGGTTCTGGACTGGCCTGGCCTTGGGTCGCTACTAAAAAAACGAACTGGCATTGTCTATCTTCATGGGGATAAGGCCAAAAAATAGGCGTTGGCCTTTCGTTGACTGGCGTTTAAGCTATGGAAAACATAGCAAAGCCATCACACCATGCGACCTTTGTTTTCCACCACCACACAGCCGGTGATGCGCCAGGAT
>JBKJZS010000383.1:0-2046 GCA_046714915.1 Polaromonas sp.
AGACTGCCCGTCTGGTTGAGCAGCAGCACACCGCCACACAACACCACGACCTTGATGTTTTCTTCGGCCCGCGCCAGCCGGCGGATCTCGGTGGCCACCTGGTCGGCGAGCTCGCGCGTGGGGCACAGCACCATGGCCTGCACCGCAAAGCGCCGCGCATTGAGGTTGGCCAGCAGGGCAATGCCAAAGGCGGCGGTCTTGCCACTGCCGGTTTTGGCCTGGGCAATCAGGTCCTTGCCGGCCAGCGCCAGCGGCAGGCTGGCCGCCTGGATAGGTGTCATGGCCAGATAGCCCAGGGTCTGCAGATTGGCTCGCATTGCAGGGTTCAGCGGCAGCGTGCTGAAGTCAGTACTTGCTGCGCTGGAAGTCATGGAAGAAAGAGTCATTCCCCGATTATCGACGCTTGGGTCCTTCGGATCCGGGAAGCATGGACCGACGACAGCGGCCTGGCGCACTTCAGGGCCGGCATCGCGGCTCTCACTGGCAACCGGGAATTCAATAGAAATTTGCTTCCCGCCCCGACCCATAGCGCGCAAGCAGCTATCATTTTTATATACAAACCCTTGCGCAGTGCGGGTTGACGGCGCTGCAGGCATGCTTGGGGGTACTTCTAAAAAGAAATAAGAGAACCTTGATGCAAAAATTTGACTTTGACCTGTTTGTCATCGGCGGCGGCAGCGGCGGCGTACGCGCCGCGCGCATGGCGGCGCAGCGCGGGGCGCGGATAGCACTGGCCGAGGTCGCGGCCATGGGCGGCACCTGCGTCAACGTGGGCTGCATTCCGAAAAAACTCTACAGCTACGCCGCGCATTACGCCGAAGCATTTGAAGAGTCGCACGGTTTCGGCTGGGTCGGTGCGGCGCCACGGCTGGACTGGCAACGGCTCAAAACCAATCGCGGACGCGAAATCTCCCGGCTCAATGGCATTTATCTCGAATTGCTCAAGAACTCCGGCGTGCAGATCATCGAAGGATGGGCCAGTCTGGTAGACGCGCATACGGTCGATGTCGGCGGCAAGCACTACACCGCCAAGAACATTTTGATCGCCACCGGCGGCAGGCCCAGCGTGCCGGAAGTTGCGGGCCGCGAGCATGTCATCACCTCCAACGAGATATTTGACATCGAACCTTTCCCGTCACGCCTGCTGGTGGTGGGCGGCGGCTACATTGCCTGCGAGTTCGCTTCCATTTTCAATGGACTTGGGGCCAAGGTCACTCAGCTTTACAGGGGAGCCCAAGTGCTGCGCGGCTTCGACGAAGACGTGCGCGCATTCATTGCCGCCGAAATGATCAAGACCGGGGTTGACCTCCTGCTTAATTCGGACGTGGCAGCCATCACCCCTACTGCCGATGGACTGCAGGTGCGACTGGTCGATGGGAGCAGTGTCTCGGTGGATGCCGTGCTGTATGCAACCGGCCGGGTCCCGAACGTCAAAGGTCTGGGCCTGGAGACTGTTGGAGTCGAGCAAGACACCGAAGGCGCAATCAAAGTTAACGCACAATACCAGAGCTCGGCTCCTTCCATTTTCGCAGTGGGCGACGTGACAGCGCGGCTGCAGCTTACGCCGGTGGCGCTGGGTGAGGCGATGGCGCTGGTAGACCACCTCTTCGGGGCGGCTGCCGGCAAAAGCGCCCGCACCATGAGCTACGACTTTATTCCGTCTGCTGTGTTCACACACCCCAACATAGGCACGGTCGGCTATTCAGAGGCCGATGCGCGCAAGCAGTTTGGCAAGGTTAACGTCTACCGCACCGACTTCAAGGCACTCAAGCACACGCTAAGCGGCAGCACCGAACGCACGTTGATGAAGCTGCTTGTCGATGACGCAACTGACCGCGTCGTAGGCCTGCATATGGTGGGACCGGATGCCGGCGAAATCGTGCAGGGTTTTGCGGTCGCCATGAAGGCCGGCGCAACCAAAGCGGTGTTCGACAGCACCATTGGTATCCACCCCACCGCGGCCGAAGAGTTCGTAACGATGCGGGAGCCGGTGAAAGAGCCCGCACCTTTCGTCACTGCGGCTTGAAGCGTCGCAGACGCGGGACG
>JBKJZS010000384.1:0-7632 GCA_046714915.1 Polaromonas sp.
TCTTCGGTGAGCGCAAATACGCCATGCGGGTCTGGCTGGACCCCGACAAGCTCGCCGGCTACAAGCTAACCACGCAGGATGTGGAAGACGCCATTCGCCGCAGCAACCTGGAGTTGCCTGCCGGTCGCATTGAATCGCAGCAACGTGAATTTAGCGTTACCTCGCAGACCGACCTGGTTCGCCCAGCGCAGTTTTCCGAGATCGTGATCAAGAATGCCAACGGTTTCCCGGTCAAGCTGCGTGATGTGGCGCGGGTGGAGGAAGCCGCGGCTGACGAGCGCAGCACCGTGCGGCTCAACGGCCGATCGGCGGTTGCCGTTGGCGTGATCCGGCAGGCCACGGCCAATCCGCTGGTGCTCTCCAAAGGCGTGCGCGAGATGATTCCCCGGCTGCAGGCTGACTTGCCGGGCGGCATGATCATCGACGTGGCCAACGACAACTCGGTGTTCATCGACCGTTCCGTCAAGAACGTTTACCGAACCATTGCCGAAGCGGTGGCGCTGGTGGCGCTGGTGATTTTTGTATTTTTGCGTACCTTCCGCGCCTCCATCATTCCCCTCGTGACCATTCCGGTGAGTCTGGTCGGCACCTTTGCGCTGATGGCGCTGGCGGGTTTCACCATCAATACGCTCACGCTACTGGCGCTGGTGCTGGCGATCGGGCTGGTGGTGGATGACGCCATCGTGATGCTGGAGAATATTTTCCGGCATATTGAAGAGGGGCTGGATCCGTTTTCAGCGGCCATCAAGGGTGCGCGGGAAATCGGCTTTGCCGTGGTTACCATGACGGCCACCCTGGTGGCGGTGTATGCGCCTCTGGCTTTCACGCCGGGACGCACCGGCCGTTTATTTGTGGAATTTGCGCTGGCTCTGGCGGGCGCGGTGGTTGTGTCGGGCGTCGTGGCGCTGACCCTGACACCCATGATGTGCTCTCTGTTGCTCAAGCACAACCCCCAGCCCAACTGGTTTGACCGCTCCATGGAGCGCTGGCTGACCGCGCTGTCTGGGCGCTACGGGCGGGCTTTGCACTGGGTGGTGACCAGCCGCTATCAGCCCTCAGCCAACGATCATGGGCTGGGTTCCAGGATCAAAAGCACATTGCTGCAGGCGCGCTGGATGGTGGTGGGGGTGATGCTCCTTTGCGCTCTGGCAATTGCGTGGGTCTTCCCCGGCATGAAGCATGAACTCTCGCCGCTGGAAGACCGCGGCATGATTCTGGCCACGGTCACCGCGCCGGATGGCGCTACGCTGGAATACACCAACCGCTATGCGCAGGAGTTGGAGAAAATAGGCCAGCCTTACAAAGAGTTCGACCGCATTTTTGCCAACGTGGGCAACCCCACGGTGTCGCAGGCCAGCGTGGTCTACCGCACTGTGGACTGGGAGGATCGCAAGCGCAGCACGCTGGACCTGGCGCGTGAAATGCAACCCAAGTTCAACAGCCTGACGGGCGTGACGGCCTTCCCGATCACGCCGCCCTCACTGGGGCAGGGTTTTCGCGAGCGACCGGTCAACTTTGTGATCCAGACCTCGGACAGCTACCAGAACCTCAGCCTGGTGGCGCGCCAGATGATGGATGAGATCGCCAAAAACCCGGGCATCCAGTCTCCTGATGTTGACCTCCGGCTGAACAAGCCTGAGCTGCGAATTGAGCTGAACCGCGAAAAGGCGGCTGATCTGGGCGTGAGCGTGGAGGTGGTGGCCAAAGCACTGGAGACCATGCTGGGCGGGCGCAACGTGACGCGTTACAAGCGCGACGCCGAGCAATACGATGTGATTGTGCAAACCCAGGCCAGTGGCCGCACCACGCCCGAGGACATTGATGGCATCTATGTGCGCGGCCGCAACGACACCATGATTCCGCTCTCTAGCCTGGTCAAGGTGCGCGAGAGCGTGGCGCCGCGCGAACTCAACCACTTCGGCCAGCGCCGCTCGGCCTCCATCACGGCCAATCTCTCGCCCGACTATTCGCTGGGGCAGGCGCTGACCTTCCTGGACCAGACGGCGGCCAAAGTGCTGAAGCCCGGCTACACCACCGACCTCAATGGCACCTCGCGCGAGTTCAAGAACTCGCAGGGCGCGCTGGCGATTGTGTTTGTGCTGGCGTTGCTGTTCATCTTTCTGGTGCTGGCCGCGCAGTTCGAGAGCTTCATCGATCCGCTGGTGATCATGCTGTCGGTGCCTTTGTCCATGATTGGCGCACTGCTGGCACTCAAGTGGTCGGGCGGCTCGCTCAATGTCTATTCGCAAATTGGCCTGATCACGCTGGTCGGTCTGATCACCAAGCACGGCATTTTGATTGTCGAGTTCACGAACCAGTTGCGCGGGCAGGGCATGGAGATGGTGGAAGCCCTGATCAAGGCGTCGTCGCAGCGCCTGCGACCGATTCTGATGACCACTGGCGCCATGGTGCTCGGCGCCGTGCCGCTGGCACTGGCCACCGGCGCCGGCGCCGAAAGCCGGATTCAGATCGGCTGGGTGATTGTGGGCGGTATGTCGCTGGGTACGCTGCTTACCGTGTTTGTCGTGCCCACGATGTACTCGCTTTTCGCACGCAAGCAAGTTCCAGGGGCCAACACCGCTGAGGCCCAAGAGGCGACGCCGAGCCACGACGGCGACCTCGTCGCAAAATAGGGCTGCCATGCCCACCGTCGAATTCGCCCCGGCCCTGACGCGCCACGCCGCGTGCCCACCGCAGCAGGTGGAGGCGGACACCCTGGGCGCGGCTCTTGACGCCGCATTTCGCGCGGCGCCCGGATTGCGCAGTTATGTGCTTGACGAACAAGGCGCAATCCGCAAACATGTGGCCGTCTTCATCAATGCCCAAATGATCGCCAGCCGAACTCAGCTGGATATTGCATTGCAGGCGCAGGACAAGGTGTTGGTGATTCAGGCCCTGACGGGAGGTTAGAAAGATGACATCTGCCACTTTGGCGGCTAAAGCCGCTGCACCGCCCGCCGAGGGGGCGCAGGTCTCCTCGGCGCGGCGCGGCGCGGGCCTGCTGCACACGCTCTGGGTTGGCACGCGCAAGGGCTTGTTCGCGGTCCACCAGTCCGCTACCGGCTGGCGCATCGGCAAGCCGCAGTTTTCCGGCGAGCCGGTGAGCCAGATTTTGATCGATCCGCTCGACGCTGCTTGCTACGCGGCGCTGCGCCTCGGGCATTTCGGCGTCAAGCTCTGGAAGAGCGTGGACGGTGGCAGCCGATGGAACGAGATCGTCGCGCCCGCGTTTCCGCCCAAGCCCACCGATGGCCCCTGGAAGGACGACCCCACGCCCTGGAATGTGGACCTGGTGTGGGGCCTGGAGGCCGGCCCCGGCATCCTCTGGGCCGGTTGCCTGCCGGCGGGCCTGTTCACCTCCACCGATGGCGGCGCCAGCTGGCAGCTGGTCGACAGCCTGTGGCTGCGACCCGAGCGCAAGGACTGGTCCGGCGGTGGCTACGACCACGCCCGCATCCACTCGATCCTGCTTGATCCGCGCGACCCGCAGCACGTGACGGTGGCGATCTCCTGCGGCGGGGTCTGGCAAAGCCGCGATGGCGGAGCCAGCTGGAACAACACCTCCGAAGGCCTGAAGGCCGGGTACATGCCGCCCGAGCGTCGCGACGACCCCAACGTCCAGGACCCGCACCGCCTCGTGCACTGCGCGGCCAACCCGGACGTGTTGTGGTGCCAGCACCATTGCGGCATCTGGCGCTCAACCAATGGCGGCTTGTTCTGGGACGCGGTGGCGGCGCCGCAGCCCAGCGGCTTTGGGTTTGCCGTGGCCGCGCATCCGCTCGATCCCGAACGCGCCTGGTTTGTGCCGGCGCATTCCGATGGCCAGCGCGTACCGGCCGATGGGCGCATGCTGGTCAACGAAACCCGCGACGGTGGCGCCACGTTCACCAGCCACGGCGAGGGGTTGCCGCAGCAGGATGCCTACCACCTGGTGTACCGCCACGCGCTGGTGGCCAGCGACGACGGCCGAACGCTGGCGATGGGCTCGACCACCGGCGGCCTGTGGGTCAGTGAAGACGCCGGGGCGTCCTGGCAGTGCCTGTCGCGGGACCTGCCGCCGATTGCCGTGCTGCGATTCGCCTAAATCACGCCCTCGAACATCATTACATCCACTTCCTCGCCCGCGGCCACGTTGCCTTGGGCGTGGTGCAGCACGATCAGGCCGTTGGCCTGGGCCATGGAGCTGAGCACGCCCGAGCCCTGGCTGCCGGTGGTCTGAACCTGCAGCGATCCGTCGGCCGTGGTGCTGACGGTGCCGCGCTGGTACTCGGTGCGGCCCGGTTTCTTGCGGATGGGCTCCAGGCTGCGGGCCTTGAGCAGCGGCGGTTCCGGGGCCGTGCAACCCCTCATCTGCTGCAGTGCAGGGCGCACAAAGGCCAGAAAAGTCACCATCACGGCGACCGGGTTGCCGGGCAGGCCGAACAGGATGGCGCCGTTCGGATTGCTATGAATTTGATAGCTGTTTGCGCTTTCCGGTAAAGGGCTGAAGGCCGATTTGGCTTGAAGAATCCGGCCCACCGCCATCGGGCGGCCGGGGCGCATCGCCACTTTCCAGAAGGCGACGTCGCCGAGCTTTTTCATCATGCCCTTGGTGAAGTCGGCCTCACCGACACTGACGCCGCCGGAGGTGATGATGGCATCGGCTTGCGCGGCTGCCTGGGTAAACGCGGCTTCCAGCAGCGCCGGATCGTCGCGCACCACGCCGAGGTCGATCACCTCGCAGCCGAGACGCTTGAGCAGGCCGAACACCGTGTAGCGGTTGCTGTCGTACACCGCGCCTTCGCGCGGCGGCTCGCCCAGCGACAGGATTTCGTCACCGGTGGAAAAATAGGCCACCCGCAGCGGCCGCCAGGCGGTCACGGTTTTCAGCCCCAAAGAGGCCGCCAGCCCAATACGGGCGGGCGTTAGAAGCTCACCTTTTAGGAGCGCCGGCCGGCCCTGCATCAGGTCCTCGCCGCGCAGCCGGCGGTTATCGCCGGCGCTCAGCAGCCGCGCGGGAACCGTGATGGTTTCCGCCTGAACGCTGACAAACTCCTGCGGCACCACGGTGTCCAGTCCGGTCGGCATGATGGCGCCGGTCATGATCTTGACGCACTGGCCGGCTTTGACCGTGCCCCGCCAGGCTTTACCGGCGAAGGCGGTGCCCACAACGTTAAGGCTGAGCGCTGTTCCTGAAGCCAGCGAGGAGCCATCAAACGCGTAGCCATCCATGGCCGAGTTGTCATGCGGCGGCACGTCAAAAGGCGACACCACATCGGCCGCCAGCACCCGGCCCAAGGCCTCAAACAGCGGCAGTTCCACGCGATCCTGCACCGGTTCCACCAGCCGGGACAGAAAACGCAGCACATCGGCGGCGGGCAGGGCTTGCGGGTCGTAACCTTGCAGTTCGGCTGCGATCTGGGCGGTGCTCTTCAACCTGGCAACCTCGGTTTCATGGACGCAAGGCTTCCAGCTGGTGCAGGTCCGCCAGCGTGTTGGCGTTGAAAAAAGCACGCGGGTCGTCGGCAGGCTGGTTGAACGGAACCAGCACGGTCTTGTGTTGCGCCGTCCACGCATCGATCTTGCGCCCGCCGCCGGCGGTGAATACCACCAGGCTCTCAAGCATGCTGGTGCGCATCAGGCAAAAAACCGGCTGGGGGCGCAGCTGCCCATCTTCTTCGACGGCGGCGACCACGGCAAAGTCGGCGTTGTCGCGCGCCAGGGCTTCCGCCAGCCGGGCCACCAAGTCCTCACTGAAGAGCGGGGCGTCGCAGGGCACGGTCAGCATGTACGGCGTTTCGCAGCGCTCGAGCCCGGTTAAAAATCCGGCCAGTGGCCCGGCAAATTCGCCCATTCCCACCGCATCGGGCCACACCGGCACTCCAAAGGATTCGTAGGCCGCCAGATTGCGGTTGGCGTTGATCATGACTTCACCGACCTGCGGGCTCAGCCGCAGCAGCGTGTGCAGGGCCAGCGGCACGCCATTGAAGTTTTGCAGCCCCTTGTCGGCGCCGCCCATGCGTGAGCCGCGTCCGCCCGCGAGGATCACCCCGGTGATTTCAGCGCCATCGATGGTATCTATCATGTTTGTTGCAATCCGTTGGGTTGGTTTAGCCGCCCGGCTGCCCCAGGGCGGCAGGGACCCGCAGCGCGGCACGGGCAATAACAAGGGTGGGGAGGAGAGAATTCTCCGACGGGCCGCCCCAAGGGAAATAAGCTCTCCCGGGGGCCAGCGCGGTATAGGACGTGACAAGCGCGGAGGTCATGTCAGCCGCCTATGTAACTCATCTCGACCCGCCGCGGCGCGCCGCTGAGGGCATCGCCGTCCGGCGGCAGCGCCGCACGCAGCTCCGAATAACGGTCGCCGCGGCCCTGCCAGATGTGGGCGACGGCACCGGCAATCTGTTCGTCCGAATAATCATTGTCGCGCAGCAACGCGCGCAAGTCGTGGCCCTGGCTGGCAAACAGGCATAAAAACAGCTTTCCTTCGGTCGACAGGCGAGCCCGGTTGCAGTCGCCGCAAAATGCCTTGGTCACGCTGCTGATCACGCCGATTTCACCGGCGCCATCCAGGTAGCGCCAGCGCTCGGCGGTCTCGCCCGCGTAGTTGGCGCCCATCGCCTGCAGCGGAAATTCAGCCTGCAGGCGTTCTATCACCTGGGCCGACGGCAGCACCTCGTCCATGCGCCAGCCGTTGGTGGCGCCCACGTCCATGTATTCGATAAACCGCAGCACCACGCCCGAGTTGCGGAAGTGCCTGGCCATCGGAATGATCTCGGCGTCGTTGGTGCCGCGTTTGACGACCATGTTGACCTTGATCGGCGCCAGGCCGACCTTGTGCGCCACTTCGATGCCTTTGAGCACCTCCGCGACCGGGAAATCGACATCGTTCATGCGCCGGAACACCGTGTCATCCAGCCCGTCCAGACTGACGGTGACACGCTGCAGACCAGCGTCCTTCAGGGCCTGGGCCTTTTTGGCCAGCAGCGAGGCATTGGTCGTCAGCGTGATGTCGAGTGGTTTGCCCTGCGGCGTGCGCAACTGGGCCAACATCTCAATCAGCACTTCCAGGTGCTTGCGCAACAAGGGCTCGCCGCCAGTCAGCCGGATTTTCTCGACCCCGTGCGCAACAAAAATTTTGGCCAGGCGGGTGATCTCTTCAAAACTGAGCAGGGAACTCTGCGGTAAAAATGCATAGTCCTTGTTGAACACCTCGCTCGGCATGCAATAACTGCAGCGGAAATTGCAGCGGTCAGTTACGCTGATGCGCAGATCGTGCAAAGGCCTGGCCAGCGTGTCGTGCAGCAGGCCAGTCGGCGCCTGTAGCTGGGCAGGGATATGCGGCACGCGCGCCGCGTACCGGATGTCTGCGAGGGGAATTACTTTTTGGGTCATGGTGGAGTGGCCTAAGGGGAGAATTTACTCCATACACCATGAACCAGCCACACCGGGAAGGTTTGACCCCAGGACAAAGCTGTTTTTCCGGCATGCAGGCGAGCCCGCACCGATTGATTTTCGGGGTAAGCCCAGCTTGAGATAGCAAGCTTCGACCCTATAACCGCCCAACAAAAAAGGGGGATCAGGATTGTCTCGTCAGTCCGCGCAGCTTTTAGCCTGCTGTTGGTGGTTTCAATGGGCTTTGTCACCCTGGTC
>JBKJZS010000385.1:0-3191 GCA_046714915.1 Polaromonas sp.
CCGAGGTCATCAACACGCTCAAGAGCAACCCGGACTCGCGCCGCATCATCGTCAGCGCCTGGAACGTGGCCGACCTGTCCAAAATGGCGCTGATGCCTTGCCACGCGTTCTTCCAGTTTTACGTCGCCCCCGCCACGGAGCCGGGCAAAGGCAAACTCAGCTGCCAGCTCTACCAGCGCAGCGCCGACATCTTTCTCGGCGTGCCTTTCAACATCGCCAGTTACGCGCTGCTCACCCACATGGTTGCGCAGCAATGCGACCTGGACGTCGGCGACTTCATCTGGACCGGCGGCGACTGCCACATCTACAGCAACCATGCTGAACAGGTGGCGCTGCAGCTGGGCCGTGAACCTTTCCCTTACCCGACACTGAAAATCAAGCGCAGGCCTGATTCAATTTTTGATTACGAATTTGACGACTTCGAGTTTGCGGATTACCAGCATCATCCGGCGATCAAGGCTGCGGTAGCGGTATGAGCGCATTTGGCGAGCGGCCCCGCATCAACCTTATCTTCGCCCGCGCCGCCAACGGTGTGATCGGCAAGGAGAACGGCATGCCCTGGCACCTGCCCGAAGACCTGGCGCACTTCAAGCAGCTTACCCACGGTTGCCCGGTGATCATGGGGCGCAAAACATGGGATTCACTGCCGCCAAAATTTCGTCCGCTCCCAGGTCGTGCCAACATCGTGATCACGCGGCAAGGCGACTGGCAGGCCGAAGGAGCGCAGCGTGCCGCCAGCCTGCCGCAGGCACTGCAATTGGCTGGGCTGGCTCCTGAGGTTTGGGTCATAGGCGGTGCGCAAATCTACGCGCAGGCTGAGCCTCTGGCCAGTCGCGCCGAGATTACCGAGATCGCCCAGAGTTTTGAAGGCGACGCTTTTGCGCCCCCGCTGGGTCCCGACTGGCGTGAGACGATGCGTGAGGATCATGTGTCTTCCAGCGGCCTGCAATTCAGCTTCATCACTTACAACAGACACAGGGAGACTTGATATGTCAGGAGCCGGATTTCACGTACACGGGCCGCACGACCACGAGCTGGAGCACGCCGCCCAGGGCGGGCACGACAGCGGCGGCATGATCGCACAGACCACCCAGGCCAACGCCGGCCTGTACAAAAACAACGCCGCCATCAAGAAGACCGAAGCGACCAAAGTGATCGGCGTCCTGGCATTGCTACATATTTAATAGCTACTTACTCCCTATTTAAAAGGGCTGGAGCATAGAAATAATGAAAATTGCGACCTGGAACGTCAACTCGCTGGCAGTGCGGCTGCCGCAGGTACTTGACTGGCTGGCCGCCAACCCGGTCGATGCCTTGTGCCTGCAGGAGCTCAAACTCAGCGACGACAAGTTCCCACTGGACGCGCTGGCTGCCGCCGGCTACCAGAGCGCCGTCTTCGGGCAGAAGACCTACAACGGTGTCGCCATACTCAGCCGCGCACCCGCGCGCAATGTGGTGAAAAACATAGTGGGTTTTACCGACGAGCAGTCCCGCGTGATTGCCGCAACGCTGGATACACCCCAAGGCGAGCTGCGCCTGATCAACGGCTACTTCGTCAACGGCCAGGCGCCCGGCACCGACAAGTTTGCGTACAAGATGCAGTGGCTGAACGGCCTGCGCAACTGGCTGCGCGAGGAACTGCTGGCCAACCCGAATCTGGTGCTGGTCGGCGACTTCAACATCACCCTCGACGACCGCGACAGCTATGACCCGGAAGGTCTGCGCGAAACCATTCACCACACGACCGAAGAACGGCAACACCTGCAGGCGCTGCTGGGGCTGGGCCTGCATGACGCCTTCCGACTGTTCGAGCAGCCTGAAAAAAGTTACTCATGGTGGGATTACCGCGAGTTGGCCTTCCGCCGCAACCGCGGCCTGCGCATTGACTACATTCTTGTCAGCGACACGCTCAAGCCGGCCGTGAAAAGCTGCGTGATCGACAAGCTGCCGCGTAAAAACGAGCGTCCCAGCGACCATGTGCCGGTCGTCGCGGAGCTGTCATTGCGGGCCTGACCCGCAATCCATGCCACTCGGATGGCACTGCTTGCGATGCGGCATGGATCCCGGATCGAGTCCGGGATGACAACGCTGGCAGTTCGGGATGAAAAGTCGGGGGCAAGCACCTTCATGTCCGGCGAAGTACCCGACCGGGAGAATCCGCCGACTCAGCAACCGCCCCTGTGGCATGGCGCTGGCTGTTGCACAGCTCATGGCTGATTGCCAGATTCTCGGCATGGCTGTTGCCACCCTCGCACAAAGGCTGGATGTGCTCCAGCGTGGCGGCCGCAGGCAACACATGTTCACCACAGACCCAACAAGGCACCTGGCCATGCAGTTGCCTGGCCACGGTTTTATAAATTTTGTCGCGCGTGTGGGCAAGTCTGCTCATCGTCAAGCCTTTAATGCCTGGAAGTTGTCGGTGACCATGTAATCACCAGCCTCCACGCCAGGAAACGGGAGTATCTCAACCCCCACGTTGAACCCTACACGGGGGCCGCCGGCAATCAGCTTGCCACCGACAGGCCCGCAGTTGGGCCACTTCGGATTGATTGGCGCTCTTGGGCGCTGTTTCGTCTGGTTTTTTTTCATGGTTCTAAAGCCCCCGGCTTATCCTTGCAGCTTCAGCGAATTGCTGTTGGCTCAGCCAAAACGCCGGCGGCGTTCGGGCATCAGTGCGTGGATACCCATGGTTGATGAAGAGCACGGGTTACCGCCCGCTGGTGCGTTTGAGCATTTTCCTCTCCGGGCCAGCCAAACGTCTAGCCGAACTTTCGCAACGCATCGAGCGTCAGGCCGGTGCCTATGCTGCCAAACAGATCGCCCTGGACGCGCCGCGCCTGCGGCAGCAGCGTCGCGATGCCTTCGCGCAACAAAGGCACGCTACTGGAGCCACCGGTAAAAAACACCGTGTCGACATCCGCGGTCTGAATGCCCGCATCGCGCAGCAAACCAGCCACACTAAGCGCCACCGTGTTTATCAGCGCGCCAATGGCCGCCTCGAAATCCGGCCGTTGCAGGGTCATGAATTCGCCGGGTGCAATGCGGCCCAGGTCCATCTGGGTCGCGGGAGCGGCGGACAGTTGGATCTTCGCATCTTCCACCTGCATCGCCAGCCAGTGCCCCGCGCGCTCGGCCACCAAACGCTGCAGGCGTTCCAGCTTGTCTTTCTCCAGCGCTTCGCGGTGCATGTC
>JBKJZS010000386.1:0-2337 GCA_046714915.1 Polaromonas sp.
GGAGTCAAGGCAACCCTACGGGTGGAGCGGCTGAACAGCGTGGCTTGAATCTGTTCTTCCAACTGGGCAACCCGTTTGCTGACCTGACTTTTACTCACGCCCAGGTCGTCGGCCGCCGCGCTGACGCTCAACCGCTCTGCAACCTTTAAAAAGGCCAGCAGCATGTTCGAGCTGATGGTTGTCGAATCGCTTCCAGATCGGATCATTGTTTCAGCTTTGGATACAAACCGTTCGCATTACACCAGATGTATTGATGTGGATCAATCCTTAAACTCGCGTCGACAGTGCGCCGAATTGAACAAACATCAAAACAACTGGAGACAACATGCAGATTCATGCCGACCCGATTACCGTCAATTGCCGCAAGGTACTTGCTGGACTGGACTTCCTGGGCGTTCCTTTCGAACTCGTCCATGTCGATTATTTCAAGGGGGCTCATAAAGCTGAGCCCTATCTTTCCATTAACCCGAACGCCTCGGTTCCCTCGATGGTTGATGGCGACTTGGTGCTGTGGGAGTCCAACGCGATTTTGCAGTACGCAGCCGATAAGGCGGGCGTCGAGAAGGCTTACCCCAAGGATCTGAAAATCCGCGCGGACATCAATCGGTGGCTGCTGTGGGAATCGTCCAGCTGGTTCCCCGCATGCTATGTGTACCTGGTCGAGAACTGTGTCAAGCCGCTGTTGGGTGGACAGCCTGACAGCGACGTGCTGGCTGCTCACGATGCCCAGTTCCACAAGCTCGCCAGCATTCTCGACAATCGCCTGGCTGACCGCCCCTGGGTCACAGGCGACAACCCTACGATCGCCGATATCGCGTTGGCTGCGCCCATGCACCTGCATGGGTGGCAAAAGCTGCCGCTCGCGCGGCACAAGCACCTGAATCGCTGGCTCACGGAAAATATCGAGTCGCTTCCCAGCTGGCAGAAGACATGGGTTGGTGAGGGCTTCACCACGCAAAAACAGTCTGCAGTGCTAGCGGAGGCCTAACAGACATGAAGGCATCAGTATCCGTTCCTGCCACGCTGAACTACACAGTCGACAACGGACGTCCCCCCGACTACTATTTCTACGAACCAGACCCGGGCGTGGTTTTGAACCCGCCAGGGACCGATCTTCAGGCAGTAGACGTTCACGACGCGTGGCATCTGCGCGAGCAGCTGTCTCTGGACCGAGAGGGGTTTGAGCTGCATGACTTTGCCGCACCTTTTTCGAATTTTGACGATGACGCAGCAGTCAAGACTGCCTTCTATGCGCAAGTTGTCGATTTCGTAAAAGCGCATACAGGAGCCCGCATGGTGATGGTGTTTGACCACACTGTTCGCAAGCGCATGCCCGCTGATCTGAAAGTGCAGACCGAAGTGCAGCGACCCGCTGTACTGCTCGTACACAGCGACTACACCGTCAACAGTGGGCCTCAGCGTGTTCGTGAGGTGATGGGCGACCAGGCGGAAGCCCTGCTAAAGCGTCGGGTTGCCTTCTATAACGTATGGAAACCCCTGGCCCGCCGCGTCGAGGAGCTTCCCCTCGCCATGTGTGATGCGCAGACGCACCATCCAGACGACATGCTGCGTATGGATCTCAAGTACCGGGAGCGCACCGGTGAGATTTATGTAATGAGGCATTCGCCGAAGCATCGTTGGATGTATTTTCCAAGGATGGAGCCCCACCATGCGCTGCTATTGAAAACTTACGACAGCGAAGTCGACGGGCGCTGCCGTTTCATGGGACATACCGCTTTCGAAGACCCAACGTCGTCTGCTGACGCACCCCGGCGAGAAAGCATCGAAGTGCGAACGATGGCATTTTTTTGAATTGACGCCATGCTTGGGAAGCACCGGCAAATTGCCTACTCTGTTTGTCAGGAAGGCTATGTCATGCAAAGCTATCCGTATCAACGCATTAGTTGGTGACGAAGCAAACAGGCCTTTTCAGGGGCCTTTGAGCAAGCGCTGACGATGTTCTGGCATGCGCGAGGCGTGCCATACTCCGGCTCATCCGGTTGAATTTCCTATCCGCTGCCCGCCAGGCCCGGCAACCCCGGCAACCATACCCCACCACCCAGGAGATCGCCATCATCACACACGACCTGCTCACAAACCGCACGATCGTCGTCACTGGCGCCGCCACCGGCATCGGTCAGGCCTTTGCACTGGGCTGTGCGGCCCAGGGCGCCAACGTTGTCGTCGTCGACATCGGGCCTGCCGATGAGACGATGGCGGCGATCGCCGCGGCCGGCGGTCAGGCGCTGTACGCGCGCGCCGACGTCAGCGACGACACGACCACCCGCGAGATGGCCGCGCAGGCCGTCGCGCGCTTCGGCCGCATCGACGGCCTGG
>JBKJZS010000387.1:0-3974 GCA_046714915.1 Polaromonas sp.
GACTCACGCCGTGCCGTAGCGCTGGCGCGCCAACGCCGCGCCACGGCCCACCCCTTCGAGCTTTTGCAACCCCACCTCGCGGCTCATCGGCGCCATGCCGCAGTTGGTGCAGGCGATCAGGTGCTGCTTCGGCACGAACTGCAGGGCCATGCCGATGGTGTCGGCCACCTCCTCGGGCGTTTCCACGGTGTCGCTGGCCACGTCGATGACGCCGACCATCACGTCCTTGCCCTTGAGCAGCGCCATCAACTCGAGCGGCACCTGCGAGTGGATGCACTCCAGGCTGACCTGATCGATGCTGCTGGCGGCCAGCGCCGGGAACACCTTCTCGTACTGGCGCCACTCCTGACCCAAGGTTTCTTTCCAGTCGTTGTTGGCCTTGATTCCGTAGCCATAGCAAATGTGAACCGCTGTGGTGCAGGTCAACCCCCTTGCAGCACGTTCAAGTGCTGCAACTCCCCAGTCAGCGGCGTCTTCCATATAGACATTGAAAGCGGGCTCGTCGAACTGGATGATGTCAACACCGTCGGCTTGCAGCGCCAACGCTTCCTGATTCAGCAGCTCGGCAAAGGCCATTGCCAGCTTGATGCGGTCGCCATAAAACTGGTCGGCTACCGTGTCGACAATCGTCATCGGGCCGGGCAAGGTGAACTTGATTTTTTTGGTCGTGTGGGCACGCAGCAACTGCGCCTCAAACGCATGCACCCGGCCCTTGAGTTTGAGTGCCGCCACTACCTGCGGCACCATCGCGTCGTAGCGGTTGTCGCGTATGCCCATCTTCACCTTGTGCTCGAAATCAATGCCGTCAACCTGCTCCAGAAAGCCATGGACAAAGTGCTGGCGCGACTGTTCGCCGTCGCCAATGACATCGAGACCAGCGTCTTCTTGTGCCTTGATCCAGAGCAAGGTCGCATCGGCCTTGGCCTGCCTGAGTTCAGCGCCTTCAGCCTTCCACTGGGGCCAGAGTTTGTTGGTCTCGGACAGCCAGCCCGGTTTGGGCAAGCTGCCTGCAATGGTGGCGCTAAAGAGTGGGGAAGTCATTCGGAGGTCCTCGGGTTGTTCAGGTCAAGTAGTTGTCGCTTGGCTATTTTGCCGCTTGCACATTGTCAGGCAGGAGTTTCTACCTCACAAAACTCACGCGCCAGCAATTCGTAAGACCGCCGGCGGGCAGCAGGATCGTGCGTCCAGGTGATCACCACCAGCTCTTCCAGCTGCAGGCGATCAGCCAGCGCGCGCAGTTTGCCGGCCACCTGAGGGCCGCTGCCCACCAGGGCCGTGCTTCTGAGTTGGGTGGCCTCGAGCTGCTCGGCAGCGCTATAAGGTCTTTGCGCCACCTCGGCCGGTGACAGTAACGGACCCAGCGCGCCTTTGTTTCGATCGATTTTCCAGCGCTCCCGGCCTGAAAAATGATGCCATGCCTCGGCTTCAGTGTCAGCGGCCAGCGCCCAGACACACAGCGCGGCCTGCGGCCTCGGATGGCAGGCGCTGGGCCGGTACAACTCGCGGTACAGGGCGAGCGCCTCCGCAGCGCCCTGGCCGTCGGTGATGAAAAAAGCAAACGCATAAGGCAGACCGTAGTGCGCCGCCAGCTGCGCACCGTAGTTGGAACTGCCCAGCATCCACAGGGTGGGCGTGGTCGGCCCCTGCGGGTGGGCGACGATGCCGCGGCCGGGATGGCCTTCCGGAAAATCAAGGCCACTGACCCAGGCTTGCAACTCCCGCACCTGCAACGGAAACTGTTCCGCGCCGTGGCTTGCGTGCGGGTTAAGCAACTGCGCCGTCCGTCCGTCCGAGCCGGGCGCGCGCCCGACGCCCAGGTCAATGCGGCCCGGGGCCAGCGCTTCCAGGACGCGGAACTGCTCGGCCACCTTGAGCGCCGAATAGTGCGGCAGCATCACGCCGGCGCTGCCGATGCGGATGCGCTGCGTGGTCGCGGCAATCGCGGCCATCAGCACCTCGGGCGCGCTCCCGACAATGCTGGGGTGGCTGTGGTGCTCGCTGAGCCAGAAGCGCTCGTAACCCAGCGCTTCGCAGTGCTGGGCCAAAGACAGCGTTTCGCGGATGGAGGCATCTTCGCTGCGGCCGGTCACGGCCACCGATTGATCAAGTACGGACAGTCGAATCATGGGTTGACTATAGCCAGACTGATGCAACCGCGCTGGTGAAGAAAAGGTCTGTTCCAATAGCGGGTTCCCACCAGCCCCCACACAAGAACACCACCATGGCACTTAAAGCCACCATTTACAAAGCCCAGCTGCAAATTGCCGACATGGACCGCGGCGTTTACGCCGACCACCACGTCACGATTGCGCGCCATCCGTCCGAGGCCGACGAACGCATGATGATCCGGCTGCTGGCCTTTGCCCTCAACGTACCCGCCGACGATAAAAAGGGCAAGCTTGAATTTGCCAAAGACCTGTGGGACGTGGATGAGCCTGCGCTCTGGCACAAGGACTACACCGAGTCCATACTGCACTGGATTGACGTCGGTCAGCCCGACGACAAACGCCTGATGCGCGCCGCAGGCCGCGCCGAGCGCGTGACCAGCTACAGCTTTTCAAGCAGCACACCGGTTTGGTGGAAAACACTGGAAACCAAACTGACCCGCGCATCCAATCTGGTGGTGTGGCAGATCGACGCGCCACAAAGCCAGGCGCTCGCCAAACTGGCCGAGCGCAGCATGCAACTTCAGGTGACGGTACAAGACGGTACGGTGTGGATGAGCACCACCAAAGATTCGGTAGAGATCACACCCCGCAGATTGACTGCCGGGATTTAAGCCGGCAGGCCGCAACGCCCGCAAGGTGATTGCCGGGCGCCACAGCCTGCTCACTTTCACGCCCGTTGTGGTGCCAGGGTTTTAACGTAAAGCGATGCGCCGGTGAGGTCCTTGAGCGTGACCGTCATGGCTTTGGTTTTAGCGTCAATGTCTACCTGGCCAAAAAACTGCAAGCCAGCCGCAGGCGAAGTGTTTTGTTCCTGCGGAGCTTTTTGGTACATCACCTGCATGCCAAAAGTAGCATCGACGTTGTTCGGGCCAAAGCTGCCTGAGTTCAGCGGGCCGGAAACAAATTCCCAGAACGGAGAAAAATCACTGAATTTGGCCTTTGCCGGGTCAAAGTAATGCGCGGCCGTGTAGTGCACATCGGCAGTCAGCCAGACCACGTTTTTAATCCCGGCACGTTTGATTTCGCTCAGCAGACGCGAAATTTCAATCTCACGGCCCAGTGGCCCGCCATCGTCTCCGTTGGCAATGGCTTCCCACTTGTCGCGGCCTTCGGCGTCCTTGCCGTCAGGCACATGCAGGCCGATTGGCATGTCGGCAGCGATTACTTTCCAGACTGATTTTGAGCGCTTGAGGCCGTCGAGCAACCAGGCGATTTGCGGGCGTCCCATGAAGGCGCTGGCTTCATTTTCAGAGGTTTGAAGATTCGGCCCATTGGCGCCGCGGTAGCTGCGCATGTCGACGACAAACATGTCAAGCAGAGGGCCTTGTGGCAGGTGACGGTAAACACGCTCACTTTCAACGTCCGCGTTGCGGCGCATTGGTGCGTATTCAAAAAACGACTTGGTGGCGCGTGCTACCAGCAAAGGTACGTTTTTCTCGGTGTAGCGTTTGTCTGGTCCGAAATCTTTCGAGTCAGACCAGTTGTTGGCAACCTCGTGGTCATCCCATTGCCAGATTTGCGGTACATCGGCCGACATACGGCGCACGTTGGCGTCCATCAGGTTGTAGCGGTAGCGGCCGCGGTATTCGTTAAGTGTTTCAGCAACCTTGCTGACTTCTTCAGTCACCACGTTGTTCCACATCGAACCATCGGGCAATTTGACCTGCGCGGTGATAGGACCGTCTGCATAAATGGTGTCGCCACAGTGCAAAAAGAAGTCGGGGTTGGTCTTGCGGATGGCCTCATAAATCTTCATGCCGCCCCAGGCTTCGTTGATGCCCCAGCCCTGACCGGCAGTATCACCAC
>JBKJZS010000388.1:0-2195 GCA_046714915.1 Polaromonas sp.
CGGCGCGTTCAAGTCCCAAGTGCAACAGGTTTAAGCTTATCCGCCCAATAGGCCTTGAAGTCAAAGGCCCCTTCAGGCAAGAACAGCTCGGCAGGACACTTCCAGCCCAGCGACTTGCGCGGCCTCACATTGAGCCTGTGCGCAACCTCATCGAGCTGGCCTTGAGAGTGGATGCTCAACTCCGAACCCTTGGGCAGGTACTGGCGAAGCAGCCCATTGGTATTTTCATTAATGCCCCGCTCCCAGGGGCTGTGCGGGTGGGCAAAGTACACCTGCATGCCTGTTTGCCTGGCCAAGTGCGCATGGTCAGCCATTTCCCGGCCCTGGTCGTAGGTCAAGGACAAGCGCATCTGGGCATCGACGCGCTTGAGAACGCCGATAAAACCATTGGCCGTGCAAGCGGCTGTGGCCGAATCGAGCTGCACCAGCAAAGTAAAGAGCTGCGCTCGACCAGCGTGCCCACCTGAGAGCGGTTGAACGCACCTTTGATCAGATCGCCCTCCCAATGGCCGGGCATCAGGCGATCTTCAACCGAAAGGGGGCGCTCCTCGATGCTGGTCATGCCAACGATCAGTCCCCGCCGATCCTGGCCTGCGGTACGGGGCCGGCGGCCTTTATGGCGCTTGCGCAGCAGTGCGATGATTTCAGCGCGCAGCTCGCCTTTGGGCATGGCGTAGAGGGCGGTGTAGATGCTTTCGTGGCTGATGCGCTGGGGTGGCTCCATACGGGCCAGTGTGCCGCTGATTTGTTGGGGCGACAAGCCTTGCCTCAGGCCTGCATAGACGTGTTGCCACAGTGCATTGCCTACTACGAACTTGGGCGCTGTGCGGGCCTTGGCGGCCAGCAGGCAGGCCCGGCGATGAGCCGACTCGCACCAGTAGCCGTTGATTGCGCGTGTGCGCAGGCGTATGGTCGGCGCGGGGATTTGTGGCTCTGCCAGCCGCAGCGCTTGAGCTCGCGGCTGATGGTCGAGGGCGAGCGTTTGCCAAGCTGCTGGCAATTGCCCGCAGCTTGCAACCTGTCTCCAGCTTGGCCTGAATGAGCGCTCGCTCCTCGATGCTTAAATGTTCGTAGTTCTTTCCCATGCAACACTCCTTGTTTGGTGACAGTGTTGCACTTGGATTTTGAGGCCGGGCTGCAATTTTTAAGAGAAATAGTGCAATAGCCCAATGAATACGGTCGTAAGAAGCTATTAATTACATAGCGTATTGCTGCCCCGCATTGATCTGCCTACTGCTCAATTCGCTGCAAAACAGTAAAACAGCCCGGCTCCGCCGGTGGCCTTCAACGCGTCCATGCCGCAGCCGCGCGTGGCGTGGGAAGCGTTCCAGGACTTGGCTGGCGCGGATTCGTCCAGACCCCTGCGGTCGTGATGGCCGACGATGGCCGAGCCTGCGCCGCTTTGGGCCCAGTTGCCGCACGTCGTGTCGCCAGCCGCCAGGGCGACGCGGCCGTCCGGCGTGGAGCCGGTCAGGATGTCGTGCATATTGACCGGATCGCCGCTGCCGGGAATCACCTCGCCTTTTTCGGTCAGGGCAGTCTGTTTGTCCAGCTGGTTGGCACCATGCAACTCATCCACATTGGCTGCCACCACCATACCCTTGGCGTTTCGCCAGGGGCCGCGGCCAATGCGCTCGCGCGCGTTGACGGCCGGGGTCGGGCCGTTGGCCGTGGTGCTGAGGTAGGCGCGCCAGTTTTTGCCGCCCGCATTGACTGCGGTGGCCAGCTTCTGACAGTAAGCGTCGGCACCGGCGAGACCGCCGAGATCAGCACCCTGACCCGGGTTGACGCTGGTCAGAAAGAAACTCATGGGGTTCTGCGATGTCAAAGACATCGGCGTGCAGGCGCCAAGAAGGGCGGCGGTCGAGACCAAAAAAGCGATTTTCATACGTGGACGCATGGCTGTCTCCTTGATCGGTGGGCTGCGCTGTTGTTGGACATTACACAATACGCCAAGCGCCCGCGCGAATCAAGACCCTACACCAGACACCCAGCAGGCTCCGGACGCCATCAGCACCACCCCGCCTCGGCCGGTGGGCTTAAATTTCCGCCGAGCACGAGCGGAGAAGGCAATAGCTGCTAGCGCAGTAGTTGTCTGAACTTTCGGGACTCGTCATTAAAATTCTGTCGCTGGGCGAGATCTCGCAATGCAAGATCTGCGCACGGTGTTACCGCCGCTAGTACTGCAACCCGGA
>JBKJZS010000389.1:0-2585 GCA_046714915.1 Polaromonas sp.
GCCCCGAGCTCGCTGCCGGGTGCCGCATCGCCCAAGGCATTGACCAAGTGCGCCACCACTGAGCGGTATTGCTCCGGGCCAACCGGCTCGGTACTGCGCTCCAGCCGCTCGAGCAACTCGGCCAGCACGTGGGTCACGGTCAGATTCGGGCTTTGAGAAAGGGTTTTGGTCGTGTTCATGCGATAGAGCTGGGGTTTCCCGGCTGAAATGCAAGCTTCAGCTCAGCATCCCGCAAGTCGGCTTCCAATACGATTTAACTGCTATTTTAAGCCAACTCAGAAGTTTAAAGGGCTTCCAGCCCAATAACCATGAACGCAAACAGCTATAACTTTAATAGCAAAGAGCGTGGCAGTCTGGGCCTCCCCGGGCTAATGGCCTGCCCACGCCAGAACTGGACGGCGGGCCGCTGCAAAAGCTGATGCAGCTTTTATTGCGTCCTGTTGCCGGCTATTTGCTGTTGTAGATCTGGTCGAAGCTGCCACCATCGGCAAAATGCGCCTTGTCGGCTTTGGCCCAGCCGCCAAAGGCCTGGTCAATCGTGAAGAGCGTCAGCTTGGGAAACTGGTTGGCGTACCTGGCTTTGGCTTTGTCGCCCGTCGGTCGGTAGTAGTTGCGGCCTGCAATGTCCTGGCCTTCGTCAGAATAGAGGTACTCCAGGTAAGCCGTAGCCAAAGCACGCGTCCCTTTTTTATCCACGTTTTTATCCACTAACGCCACGCTGGGCTCGGCCAGTATGCTCAACGACGGCGCCACGATCTCAAACCTGTCAGCGCCGAACTCCTTGAGTGCCAGAAAAGCTTCGTTTTCCCAAGCCAGCAGCACGTCGCCCACATTGCGTTGCACAAAAGTGTTGGTGGAGCCGCGCGCACCGGTGTCCAGAACCGGAACGTTTTTATAAAGGCTGCTGACAAATTCCTTGGCCTTGATATCGCCGTCATTTTTGCTGCCGAACTTGCGCTTGGCGAATTCCCAGGCGGCCAGGTAGTTCCAGCGGGCACCGCCGGAGGTTTTGGGGTTGGGCGTGATCACCGC
The DNA here is from genome assembly GCA_046714915.1 of Polaromonas sp. GTDB lineage: Bacteria > Pseudomonadota > Gammaproteobacteria > Burkholderiales > Burkholderiaceae_C > Polaromonas. The sequence continues at coordinate 1,033 of JBKJZS010000389.1, forward strand.
CACACCGGGCTTGACAAGGTCACCCCAGTCCTTGATGGCTTTGGGGTTGCCCTTGCGCACCACAAACACAATCGTTGAGGTGTAGGGTGCCGAGTTATGCGGCAGGCGTTTTTGCCAGTCTTTGGGAATCAGCGCACCGTTGGCGGCCAGCGCGTCCACGTCCCCAGCCAGGGCCAGGGTCACCACATGGGCCTCCAGACCGTCAACGACCGATCGGGCCTGCTTGCCCGAGCCGCCGTGCGACTGCTTGATGGTCACGTCCTGTCCCGCTGTCGCCTTCCAGTGTCTGGCAAAAGCGGCGTTGTAGTCCATGTAAAACTCGCGGGTCGGGTCGTAGGAGACGTTGAGCAAGGTCACTGTCGGCTTCTGGGCAAAAGCGGACCCGGCTGACCCTGCCAGCGCAACGGCTAATGCCAGGCGGGTAGAAACATTCATAAAATGTCGGCGTGTAGTCATGATCTGCTTTCTGGTTCCGGTGCAATCGCATCCAAATAAAAAGAAACTGAATTCTGGAAGCATCGATTGAAAACAGGAACGAATATAAAATCAGTTCTTTATATCCAAAACATCTATAAACGCCTTCACGAAAGATAACCATGGCACGCACCGTCAATTGCATCAAACTCGGCCGGCCCTCCGAGGGACTGGATTTCCCGCCCTACCCCGGCCCGCTCGGCAAGCGACTGTGGGAAGAAGTCAGCAAGGAAGCCTGGGCCGATTGGATGAAGCAGCAAACCATGCTGGTCAATGAAAACCGACTGAACCTGGCAGATGCCCGTGCCCGCCAGTACCTGGCGCGGCAGATGGAGAAGCATTTCTTTGGCGACGGTGCCGACGTCGTGCAAGGCTACGTTCCTCCGACCCAGCCCTGAGCAGGACTGAAGAAGGAAGAAGGGCCAGTCAGCACGCATGATGGTTGTCCGGTTGCGACCCTGGCTACAACCGGCTGGGTTCGTGCGACACGCCTGCGGCGTTTTATCTATATACACGGTTCACCCGACGAACGAGAAATGGGTAAACCTGCATCACCTGGTTGTGTGACCATGCGCAATGCCGACTCGCTGGAACTGTTCGATCTTGTCAATGCGGGCACTATGGTGCATATTTCTCACTAAATGATCGAGTGGCTGGCAGACGGCACCCCCTACAGCCCGCGCTTCGGCGACCGCTACCGCAGTGAGCTGGGCGGGCTCGCGCAATCGCGCGAAGTCTTTTTGCACGGCTGCGGCCTGCCCGCGCTTTGGGCCGACCAGCCGCAGTGGCGAATCCTGGAAACCGGTTTCGGCCTGGGATTAAACTTTTTGGTCACCTGGCAAGCCTGGAAAGCCGACCCGCAGCGCCCGCGCCTGCTGCATTTTGTCTCCACCGAAGCCTACCCGGCCAGCGCCGCCGACGTGTTGCGCAGTACGACGACTCATCCCGACTTACAGCCTTTTGCAGAGCAACTTCAGACCCGGCTCTGGGGATTGCTGCCCGGCTTCCACCGGCTCGTATTTGAAGAAGGCCACGTGCTGCTGACGCTGTGTATCGGTGATGCCAAGGCAGTGCTGCGG
>JBKJZS010000390.1:0-6581 GCA_046714915.1 Polaromonas sp.
GGCCAGCCATGCGCGCTACGCCAAATTCAAGCCCTTGGGAAAAGTCCGCGCTGGTCGAACTGGCGCCTGATCTGGGCGTTGAAAATTTCACGATTGAAAGTGAAATGTGGTTTTTCGAATTTCCAGAGATGTTTGGGTGAACCCGCGCCCATGGCGCCTCTTTTGCGCCCTTCAACGACCTGACAACACGGCGTTGACTGACATGGCTTAGCTTTTCCAGTCCTAGCATGAGATGGTCCCATCACGGAATCTCCTCCATGCAAACCACCCCTTTAATCGCCCGTCGTCAACTGCTTGGCTGGCTGGCCGCCAGCACAGCGTTTCCCGCTGCAGCCGCCTCCCATAGCAAGCGCACCCCCGGACCCACCGCCAAAAGCCTGACTGGCGCGGCGCTGATGCAGCGCGTCAACGCGGCCGCCGACAGGCCCGCCTTGACCCAGGGCGCGCGCGGCGAGTCCGTCCTGCGCGCGCAGATCCTGCTGGACCGCGCGTGGTTTTCTCCCGGCGAGATTGACGGCGCCTTTGGCACCAACATGCGTCGCATGGTCGCTGCGTTCCAGACAGCCAACGGCCTGAAATCAACCGGTCGCATTGATGGCGAGACCTGGAAAACCCTGGCGGGTCAAACGCCCGCGCAAGTACTGAGTGAGTACACGATCACCAAGGAAGACGCAGCCGGCCCCTTCACCAGAACACCTGCCGACATGATGGAACGCGCCCAGCTCAAGTCGCTGGACTATGAAACCATCCAGGAGGCGCTGGGCGAAAAATTTCATTGCAGCTCGAAGTGGCTGCGTGACGCCAACCGGGGCAGCCGTTTCGAGGCCGGCGACAAGATCGTTGTTCCGGCTACCGGCAGCGACAAGCCCCCCAGCAAGGCGGCGTCGATTCGCATCGACAAATCGGAGCGGGTGCTGTATCTGCTCGACAAGGCGGCACTGCCGGTTTCCGCCTTCCCGGCCAGCATTGGCGGCAGGTCGGACCCGCTGCCCCTTGGCCGCATGGAAATCAGGAACGCCGCCAAAAATCCGGTGTTCACCTACGACCCTGCGCTGCTTAAGGATGCGAAAAAAACCAACGTCAAAACCGATATTGCCGCCGGTCCGAACAACCCGGTGGGTGTTTACTGGCTTGGTTTAAGCAAGCCCCACTGGGGCATTCACGGCACCCCCAATCCGTCACGCGTCGGCACGGCAGAAACCAATGGCTGCATCCATCTGACCAACTGGGACGTGCTGCGCTTGGCGCAGGTCGTGAAGACTGGTTTTGCGGTTGATGTCCATGCCTGACCGGCCTGCCAGACGCTGGGCCGGCTGGGTCGGCTTGGCAGCCATCGCTTGGACCGCACTTTGGTGGGTCAACAAACCCACACCGGAACCCGCACAGGTACCGGCATCCACAGCAACCCTGGAACCCCCATCCAAACTGGCACCCGCCCCGCCACCCGCGCAAACATCAGCACCCGCCACCAGGCTGCCCGCGCTGCAGATGCCGGTGCAGGGGGTGGCTGCCAATGAGCTGCGCGACACCTTTGCCGAAGGCCGCGAAAACAATGGCCGCGGCCACGAAGCCATCGACATCGCCGCGCCACGCGGGACGCCCGTGCTCGCGGTTGACGACGGCCGCATCATCAAGCTGTTTTTGAGCAAACCCGGCGGCATCACCATTTACCAGTTTGATGCGACCGGCCAGTTTGCCTACTACTATGCGCACCTGGACCGGTATGCAGAAGGCCTGTCAGAGGGTCAGAGCGTGCGCCGCGGCAGCGTCATCGGCTATGTAGGCTCCAGCGGCAACGCCAGCCCGGACGCGCCGCATCTGCATTTCGCCATCTTCCGGCTGGGCGCGGAAAAACAATGGTGGAAAGGCGAGCCCATCAACCCGTTCGAGTATCTGGGTGGCAAGAAGCCTTGAGGTGAGCTGCTGGCGAGCCGATATGGCTCAGGCTTTTTCAAGCAGCCAGCGCATTCGCGCGAACCTGATCCAGCGTGACAAAGAGTTGCTCCACCTGCGCTGAACTGAAAAGCGCATCAGGTCCTTGAGGCGCATACGACGTGAATGGCGGCTCGTAAAGCAGAGCCACTTCCATCACACCGTTTTCCGTCAGGTGTTTGACGATCAGAGTCACAAACTCCATCTGGTTCGCGCTCAAAGTCCTGTTCTGCACAAAGCCTGCAAGTGCCGCACTCGCCGCTTCGCGGTCAAGACCCACCAGGGAGCGCACGAACAGACCCAGACCGTGCGCCTCCGCACTGGCCCTTTGCAGGTCTTGCGAACTGCCCAGCCCGCTTTCAACCAGCATCCGCTCCAGTTCCGCCAAATCCGCCGCAGTCAATGGCAGGTTGCGACGGAGTTTGTGCAATGTGACGTGGTTCTCATGCGCTTTCAGAAAAACGCGGGCTTTGGTTCTGAAACGTTCAAAGTCACCGGCACTGCCCCAGACTGGCAACACGACCTCGACGCCTTCGCCCAGTTCGTCTTCGAAGTCGGTGTAAACAACCTTGCGCTTTTTGTTTTCAATCAGCTTGATCAGCGCGCGCAGTTTTCGACGCGCCTGCTCCAGCATGGGAATCGTCACGTCCTGCCACCAGGCTTCGCCCGCCACGGATTCAACCAGCAGCATCTGATCGCGAACTGCGGGAATGCTGGCCAGGTCCAGGAGGCCCTCGGCCAGCTCCCGTACCTGCATTTTCAGCCGGTCAAACCCCGGCTCCGCGTTCAGGGCACTGAGCTGGACCCTCAGCATCAACAGGTCAAATCGCTTGGCCTCTTCGTCGTCGTCCCGCACCGATGTGGGCAAGCCAGAAAGATGAGCTCTAACTTCTGCTAACTGATCAGAGCCCATTTGATTCCAGGCCTCGGGCTTGCCCCAAATTTCCACCCAACGCCGTTTGGGCCGGACCACAAAATTCTCAAGGCTCATGCCACTCACTGCAGCATGAAGAAGGGCCGCCGTGTCTTGCCGAACGGTCCCCACGGTCATCCGTATCTCGCCGGGAGGCTCCGAATCCGTCGCGGCTGACCCTTGAAGAGCATGCATTCTGTCCAGCGCAGCAATCAGTTCAAGCCGCGCATTGAACAGACGCTGCCCCAAAGGCTGGCCTGTTGCGCCATCGGTCGTCGGAAGATTTTGCCCAAAATATTCAAGGTTCTGGCAGAAGTCGAAGATCAAGAAATTCTGCTTGTCCTGTCCGGGACCAAACAGGTCTTTGCAAAGGCGCGTGCCACGGCCGATCATCTGCCAGAACTTGGTTTTTGACCGCACGATCTTGAAGAACACCAGGTTCAACACCTCAGGCACATCAATGCCGGTGTCCAGCATGTCCACCGAAATCGCAATGTGCGGCGACTTGCCCTTGACTGAAAAATCGTCAATCAGGCTTTGGGCATATTCCGTCTTGAAGGTGATGACTCTTGCAAACAGCCCGGCATAGTGCGGGTAGCTGATGTTGAAACGCTGCGCAATGAATTCGGCATGGTCATTGTTTTTGGCAAAGACAATCGTCTTGCCCAGGCGGTCGCCGCCCGCCACCTTGTGGCCCTGTTTCATCAGCGTTTCAAGTACCTTGTCCACCGTGTCGGCATTGAACAGCCACTTGTTCACGGCCTCGGCATTGACCTCGTCGGGTGTCGAGCCCTCCTCGTCCCAATCCAGTTCTTCCCATTGCTCCTGCTCATCGGGCGGCAACTCGTCGTAGCGGATGCCCTGCCGTTGAAACTTCAGAGGCACCGAAACGGCTTTGGGCGGCACCAGATAGCCCTCTGAGATCGCATCTTCCAACCCATACGCGTCAGTCGGAACGCCGTTCTCAAGGTCGAACAGGCTGTAGGTGTTGCGGTCAATTTCATCTTTGGGCGTCGCCGTCAACCCCACTAGTAAGGCGTCGAAGTATGAAAAGATGGCGCGGTACTTCTGGTAGATCGACCGATGCGCCTCATCAACAATGATGAGATCAAAATGCCCAACGCCGAAGCGGCGCTGTCCATCCTGCGCTTCGTTGATCAGTCCCATCATTGTCGGATAGGTGGACACGTAGACGCGCCCCTCGGCGTATTTTTCCGTTACCAGGTTGACGGGTGAACCGTCAGGCAAATGTGCCTTGAAAGCATTCACAGCCTGGTTCACCAACGCCACGCGGTCGGCCAGAAACAGCACGCGCTTGGCCCAGTTGCCACGCATCAGCAAGTCGGCCAGGGCAATCACGGTACGCGTCTTGCCTGCGCCCGTGGCCATCACCACCAGTGCTTTGCGCTGCCTGTCCTGCTCAAAGGTCTCTGCAATGCGGCGAATGGCCCGGTGCTGATAGTGCCGTTCAACAATGGCTGCGTCGATGATCAAACCCGCAAGCTGTTTGCGCGACTCGCGGCGCTGCACCAGCAGTTGCAGCTCATCCTTTTTGTGGAAACCCTGAACCGGCCGGGGTGGATACTGCGAATCGTCCCCAGAACCAGTGTTCGTATCCATTGGTGTAGTAAATCAGCGGTCGCTGGCCAAACTGTGTTTGCAGGCAGTCAGCATAAAGTTTGGCCTGTTGTTGCCCCACTCGGGAATCGCGCCGGGTGCGTTTGGCTTCCACCACCGCCAGTGGCTTACCGTCGTCACCCCACAACACATAGTCCACATAGCCACGCCCCTGGTTATTGGGCATTCCGGCCACTTCAAATTCACGGTCGCGCGTCTGGTCAAGCGCCCAGCCTGCTTCCTTGAGAAGCAGATCGATATACAGATCCCGGGTCTGCTCCTCGTTGTAGTCATGCGCATCGGGCTGGGCATTGTTGATCGCCTTGGCGGTAGCAACTTCAGCCCGCAGCCTGACCAGCTCTTCATCCAGCGACGCCGACCTTTGCTGCGCCGATAACAATGCTGCATCTTTGGCCGCCAGGTCGTCGGCCAGCTTTTTCAGCGCCTCCTGGCTTTGCATCGCGACCGCTTGAGCTTCCGGCCCTTCAGGCTGCTGCAGCAGCTCAGCACGGAACTGAAGGCTTGCATCCGGCCGTTGGGCGACATTGCGCCCGTAGTGCCGTGCCAGCCAGAAAGCCACCTGAAACAATTCCCGCAAAACCGCAAGAGCATCCTGCGCGGTGATTGGCCTGGTGCTGTGCACAGCGCTGTTGCCCTGTTTGCGAATCAGCTCCATCTTCGCGTGAAGGGCCGGTCCGGCCAACACCTTAAAACTCGGTTCAAACAGAAAGGCAGACAGGTCAGACTTGTAGGGCATGTTTAAAGCCCCGCCCCGACCACCTTCAGCCTTGAAAAGCCAGACCACGGTCAACTCCAAGGTGCGGCGTGCATAAAAGCAGGCGGTGCGTGGGTCACGCAGCGCAGCCTGCTCCGCCTTCATGGCCTCGGTAAGTAAGGCCGGCCATTCGGCCTGCAGAAACGCAAAGTTAGAAGTCATTTTTTGGGGGCTTCCTGCCAACCGGTCAACGTCAAATCAAGGCCCAAGCCGCCAGCGAACTGGGCAAGCCGTTCCAGCGTGCAACGCCCGGGGTGCGTCTCCGCATCCCGAATGAATGACGGGCTGACATTGCAGACAGCAGCCGCTTGCTCGCGCGACAAGCCTTGCAATTTGCGCTCCTGCTTTAGTCGTTCAGCAATGTCGGAAAGAGTTTCTGAATTGATCTTCATTTTTGATCTCCTGAGGTCATTTCAGGTCAGTATTCCGCATTCTGCCTTCAGGATTGACCTTTTGAGAGCAAAAATGCCTTGGGGTTGAAGCATCTAAACCTCCCGACATTCCGGTTCTAGCTTTGGGTGAGTAGCAGCCAGATAAACCGGGTGCCAAGCCAAACGGCGCTGCCCTAAAGCCTCGTCTGCAACCAAAAGTGCATCTCCATGTTTTATAAGTTGTTGTTTTTATTGGAATTTTTTCAAAGCCATGCCATTTCTAAAGCATTGCTAGAGATCATCCAACTCATAAGTCCGGTAAGCCGTCAACCTCCAGCGGGCCCACCTGCGAAGCCCGACCAGATAAACCAACCCCTCGTCCCGCAGCTCATTCATCAACGACTGCACGGCGCTGGAAGGCAGCGCGGGCAGTACCTGACGCAGATCGGCCAGCGGGGCGCCGTTTTCGGCTTGCGTGGACAAATGTTTGAGCAGAAGCGCCTTGTTGGTCTCGTGGTCCAGGCCCTTCTTGCGGGTATGCGTGCCTTTGGCGCCCAAGGCGGCATAAAGGGCTTCAGAAAGAATGTAGCGAGCGCCCCGTCCCCGCCCGACAACCTCTACTGCACCCACCGACACCAACCCCGGCAAACGATCCTTGAATGACTGCGACAACGGCTGCTCGCGATGCAGCGCATCCAGCGCCAGAAAATCATCGGTGGAAAACGAGCGAAGGGTCTGCTCACCCAAGCGCTCCAGAAAACGCACGAACGCCGGGCTGCGAACCATGCCATCGAGCGTCAGACGCACCTCATGTTCAGCGGTACCCGCGAAACTGGGCAGTTGTTTGCCCTGACGGATAGCGCTCTCGAACATCAGGTTCATGCCCTGACCCGAGCGCTCTATCAGGCCACATTTGGCCAGCGCCTCGGCCAGCCTGCGATTGCGCGGGTTTTGCTGGTCCAGGATATTGGCG
>JBKJZS010000391.1:0-1419 GCA_046714915.1 Polaromonas sp.
GTCGCGGGCCTTGATCAACAAATCGGTGTTCATGCGTGCTCCTCGCCCAGGTAAGCCGCCTGCACACCGTCATCGGCCCGAATCTCGGTCGGGGTGCCGCTGGCAATCACCTGGCCGTTGACCATGACGGTCAGCTGGTCGGCCAGTGCAAAAACCGCATCCATGTCATGTTCTACCAGCAGGATGCCGTGGTCTTTCTTAATGGCCAGCAGCAAGGCGACCATGCGTTCGGCTTCCGACACCCCCATGCCGGCCAGTGGTTCGTCAAGCAGCAACACCTGCGGCCCGGTCGCCAGAGTCATGGCAATCTCCAGCTGCCGTTGCTCGCCGTGGCTGATAGTGCCGGCAATATCGCCTCGCCGGTCTTTCAAGCCAGAAAGCTCAATAGCCCTTTCACAACGTGCGTTGACAGCTATGAAAGTTGTAGCGCGACTGAGCCATCGAAACGCATGGGGCTCGCGCGACTGCGCGGCCAGCCTGACGTTCTCCCAGACGCTGAAGGGCAGAAAGATGTTGGTCTTCTGGTAACTGCGGCCCAGGCCGCGCCCTGAAATCTTCTCAGGGCTCCAGCCGGTCACATCATGGCCGCCCAGCGTGACGGAGCCTGATGTCGGCGGCAAGTCGCCCGACAGCAGGTTGGTCAGCGTGGATTTGCCGGCGCCGTTGGGGCCGATGACCGCATGGATGTGGTTGCGCCAGAGATCGACGGAAACGTTGTTGACGGCGGCCAAGCCGCCAAAGCGCTTGGTCAGGTTTTTGGCGCTGAGCAGGACTTCATTCATTGGGCGTACCTGCTTTTTCTTTGCGTTGCATCAGCTTTTCAGCCAGGCCTAGAATGCCGCGCGGTGCAAAGGTCACCAGCAGCACGATGAACAGCCCCATCCACAGCTGCCAGTGCTTGCCGAGGTTCACGCTGCCGAAGAATAAATCGACCTGCGGCAGATCCTTGAACACATGCAGCAAATACTCAAAGGCAAACGCCCCCACAATGGCGCCGGCAAAGTTGCCCATGCCGCCCAAAATCACCATCATGATGGCGTGCGCGCTCATGTGAAAGCCCATCAGCTCGGGGTTGATGTAGCCCGTCTGTGCGCCCCACAGATACCCGGCCAGCCCGGCCAGCGCACCCGCCAGCGTGAAGGCCGCGAGCTTGTAGCCGAAAGTCCCAAACCCCATCGCGCGCATGCGGTGCTCATTGACGCGGATGCCGGCCAAGGCGCGGCCGAACGGGCTCCACAGCAGGCGGCGCAGAAAAAAGTACACCAGCAACAACGCGGCCAGCGTGAAGTAGTACAGCGTCTGCTTGTTATCGAGATCAAATGGCACCCAGCCGAACAGCGCGGCACTGGGCTTGAAGTTGATGTACAGCCCGTCGGAGCCGCCCAGCGCCTTGTTGTCGAAGAACAGATAAAAAACCAT
>JBKJZS010000392.1:0-1905 GCA_046714915.1 Polaromonas sp.
CATCAACCACCTGCTGGCCCTCGCGCCGTGCCGATTCGGGGTAGCTAGCCACGATTTTCTTAAACGCCGCGGCTCGGGTTTGGGCCTGTTCAATCTCAAATTCATGCTTCAATTTTCGCTCCAGCGCGCGGTCAGAAAACTGCCAGTTTTCGCCTTTCCAGCGCACCACCTGATCCCGCAAGGCCTCCTCGGTGGCGACATCTTTGACATACCCTCCCAGCCAGGCTGCAATATTGGCAGCCTTCACCGGGTCAGAAGCGGTATAGGTTAATCTCAAACCCAAATAGGCCGTCACGGGCTTGCGCTCCTGAGCCTTCTCACGTTCCTGCTCCATCTGAAGCAGCATATCCGGCAACTCCTTTACATCAGCCTTGCTGACCTTCGGCACAGGCTTATGCCATTGCCCTTGTGCGACAACCCCGGCCAACTGGGCAAGATCCTGGCTGTCCAAACCAGAGGGCGGAAATAGGCCCCCAAACCGACGTAAGGTGCTGGCGTCATTGGCCAGCTCGGTAAACCGCTTATATTCAGTGGTGCCCATTTCCATGCTGAGTACCCCTGCCGTTTTGTAACGCAGCAGCGGCCCATAGCCCAGCATCGCCCCCACGCCAGCACCCACCGCTGCGACCAGCAACACCACGATCATTTTCTTTGTCATATCCATTCCGAAATTGTGTACGGCTTTAATGCAATGGGCCGGGCGACGTTTTTTTATATCTTAACGCCCGCCCCAGAAGAGCCGGGGCTGTAGCCCTGCACCAGTTGCAGCAAGAGACTTTTGATCGCAAGCTCATTGTTCTGGATTGCTGCCCGCCGCAGCTCGACCAGCAAGGGCGCCAGTTGAGGCCAGGCGACAAAATCTTCGCGCGCCTTCATGATGCGCTCGTGCGCAGTGCCTTCAGGGTTGTCACCAATGAGCAACTCTTCGTAGAGCTTTTCCCCGGGGCGCAGGCCGGTAATGCTGATGTCTATGTCACCATCAGGATTGTGGTCATCCCGCAATGTCAGGCCAGAGAGCTGAGCCATGCGCCGCGCGAGGTCCATGATTTTCACGGGCTGGCCCATGTCCAGAACAAACACATCGCCGCCCTGGGCCATCGCACCGGCCTGCAGCACCAGCTGGGCTGCCTCAGGGATGGTCATGAAGTAGCGGGTAACTTCTTCATGTGTGACCGTCAACGGCCCGCCATCGAGCAGCTGCTTGCGAAACAGCGGCACCACACTACCGCTGCTGTCCAGCACATTGCCAAAGCGTACCATCGCAAACACGGTGTTGTTGCGGACTTCAAGACTCTGCGTGCCATCTGGTAAATGGAAGCGCAAGGCCGGGCTGGCCGCCAGCGCCTGCAACACCAGCTCAGCCATGCGTTTGGTGGCGCCCATCACATTGGTGGGACGCACGGCCTTGTCGGTAGACACCAACACAAAGTGCGCGGCGCCGCTCTCCATGGCCGCGCGGGCCATGTTCAGGGTGCCGAAGACATTGTTCAACACCCCTTCAGAGGGGTTGCTTTCTACCAGCGGCACATGCTTGTATGCCGCCGCGTGGTACACGGTGGCGGGCTTGTACAGCTGACAAATTTCCTTGAGGCGTCCAAAATTACCCACGCTGGCAAGCACGGGAACCACCTCTACCGGCAATGCATGCTCGGCGCACAAACCTTGCAGCTCGCGGTCGATGCTGTAAAGACCAAACTCATGGTGATCAACCAGCACCAGCCGGCCTGGCTTTTCAAGAATATTCTGTCGGCACAACGCACCGCCAATGCTACCGCCGGCCCCCGTGACCAGCACCACCTTGCCGGCGAGGTTGCGCGCCAGCAAGGCCGCATCGGGCGGCACAGGCGCCCGACCCAGCAAGTCTTCAACATCCAGCTCCTGAAAATCCTGAATCGCCACCCGTCC
>JBKJZS010000393.1:0-8746 GCA_046714915.1 Polaromonas sp.
TCGAGCGCCGCATGAAAGCTGCTGTCGCCACCCCGGGTATCCTCGACTTCCGGCCCGACGATCTTGGGTTCGCCCAAAAACGCAGTCCGCATCGCGGCCGCAGCAGGCAAATTGGCCCCGCGTACCGTCGTGTAGCCAATGCCGCATTCCAGCAAAATACTTTCTTTCATCTCTCTTTGGGCGTGGGTCAGGCCGCGTTTGCCCGGCACGTCTACGCAACCAATAACTTTACCGTGCAAGTTGCTGAGGGTAAACGTGCAATAGACGCCATTAAGCAGTTCGTGCCAGCGCTGATCCCTGCTTTCAGGCGGATTTTTCGTGCGCGGAATGGTGAAACGCTTGACAGGCACTTTGACCATCACCACGTGGTCGGGGAAAACCTGGCGCAGCCATTCCCACACCTCCTGCTCGTCATTGGTCACCAAGCCCCTGGCATTCAAAAGCCAGCGCTCCGGGATGCGTAATTTTTCGGCGGCAGGGCGGCGACTCCAGCGCCAATGCAGCAGTATGCCCAGCGCGATGCCAAGCGCGATGCCAAGCACGATCATCAGCAATGTCGATGCATTCATCGGTATCTCCTCCTTGTGTCGGCACTCCGTCCGGGACAGCATAAGTCACAAACGCCACACCGGTCAAAATCTGCGCGGCCAGCGCGTTACCAAATGAAGCCACGTAGTCCGCCAGGTCCCCACCGGCAGAAAAAGGCCGCACCCGTACTTACGTACGGCGGGTCTGAGCCAGGCGCGCCCTTTTTATACGTATCGGGAGCTTACCCACCCTTCAGTAAAAACTGCATGCGGGTTCCTGCAAGCTCCAACACATCGTTGTGGACCAGCGGCACTCCGTCTGCGCCGACAGGATCGCCGTTCAGCGTCGGCTGAATATCGCCCGCCATGTGAGCCACATAGTAGCCATAGCGTCGATGCGACACAGCGATAACGCTGACCTTCGGTTTCCCAAAAGTGGTCACGGCTTTGACCACCGGCATCTCCAGCCCGGCTGACGTCCCCGACAGCACCTTGAAACTGGCGTGCAGTGTGCCGGCAGCGCCCGACGCAGCGTGGGCATCGAGCTTCATCTCGGCAGTTTCATGGAAACCCGACTCTCCTGAGGCTGTCAGGTAACGGATTCTGAAATTTCCGATCGCGATGACGTCGCTGTCATGAAGCAATTGCCGGGACTTGATCATCTTGCCATTGATGTAGGTGCCGTTGGTGCTGTCCAGGTCCTCGACATACACGTCCGCCAGGCCATGCAGTTCAAACACGCAGTGGTCCCCGCTGACCACCAGGTTATCGAACACAATGTCGTTGTGCGGCCGCCGACCGAGCGTCGTCCGGTTCTTGAGCAGGTACACATGCTTGATTTCGACCCCCTCGACCGATGCAATGAGTTGCGGCATAAGGACTCCGGACATTAGGAAGACCGCCTGACGCGCGTATCGCGTGAGGGCAAAACCCATGGTATTCCACCTGATGCGCTGGAACAAGGCCCCGGGCATCGGCCACTCGACAACGCCCCCAGGACCTGAGCGTCAGCGCTTTCGCAGCGGATCAAGCAGCGACTTGAGTCCGTTGTGGTCGATCTCGTGCATCAGAGCCAGCAGGCGACCAATTTCACCTTCCGGGAAACCCTCGCGCGCGAACCAGCTGAGATAGTTGCCGGGCAGGTCAACAATCGGGCGCCCCTTGTACTTGCCGAATGGCATTTCACGCGTCAGCAGAAGCTGCAGGTCTTCGGGCTTCACGCGGCTAGCCCCCGGCCCGCTTGACGGTCCAGCCCTGCTTTTTCAAAACCTCCATCACCAACACCACATGATCACCCTGCACTTCAAGCACGCCGTCTTTTACCGTTCCACCGGAGCCGCAAGCCGTTTTAAGCTGCTTGCCGAGCTGGGCCAGGGCCGTCGCACCCAGCATCACGCCCTTGATAACGGTCACGCTTTTGCCACCCCGACGTTGGGTTTCCCGGGATACCCGGACTACACCATCAGAGCTCGGGATCGGTTTGGCCTGACTGCAAACACACTGGGCCACAGGTTCGCGACATTCCGGGCACATTCGACCTGACTCGGTCGAGTAGACGAGGCCGCCATCGGTGTTATTGCTTCTCATAAAGTTTCATTGGCAGGTTCGTTGACGGTTTGACAGGCCCCTGCTGTAGGGAGAATCCGGAATGCTTGCCGCTGCACGGTTGTCGCGGTTGTCGCGGTTGCCGGACAACTCGATGAAAGTGACCCTGTTTCAAGGACATCTTATTGTTTCCACAGAAGGAGTCCGCAAATGTCCGTAGCCAAGCCGCCTGTCCGGAGAAATTTCGCCATCAAACATACGGGCCTTTGGATTGCTGGTGTGGTAGGGATCATCATGGCGCTGAGGAGCAGAATGCCTGAGTGGGTAGTTCACCACGTTGGCCAGGGCAGCCAGTACGCCAGCATTGCCATTGTCAAGCGTTGCGAAGCGATAGGATGCCGCTGGACAGGATGCCGCTACTGACGCCCACAAATCCTCACAGGCGCAGCTCCGGCAAAATAATAAAAATAGTCAGGGACAATCGCGGAAGGGCCGGGCGAGCAAACCACCCGCTTTCCAGTCCGTCCGCAGCGATAGGGCTGCTGGTTTGTTGAGATGCTTCGCTGAAGGGCCTGTTTTCCCCTCAAGCACGTCCCTTGGCCCACTAACTCAGGAATTAATATGAAAACTGTAGGAATGGTGATTGGCGTTTTGTTAGTACTGCTGGGAATGCTCTGGTTTTTTCAGGGCATCAACGTATTGCCAGGAAGCTTTATGTCCGGGCAAACCCGATGGGCGATTTATGGCGCCCTTTGCGGGATCGCAGGTATCGCAGTCATCGTTGTTTCACGCAGAAGCATTCAGCGACCGCCAGGCCGGTAGACAACCTAGGCGGGCAATCCCTCAAGCCTGATCTTGATCAGTCTGTGTCCCGGCGCGCCGGCGCTGCGTGGCAGGCGGTGCGGCGAACACAGCGCCTTTACCCTGCTTGCTGACATAGTTGCGGTAAAGCTTGGCCGCCAACCCGGAGGTAATGGCCAAAACAATCAGTTTGCGGATCATGGGGAAGACTCCTAGAAAACGCCAAACAACATCAGAATGATGATCACTGTGATCGGAACACCGAGTAGCCAGGCAATGATGGGCATGTTGTTCTCCTTGGTTAAGAACCCTAGGATAGGTGGGCAGCCGGCACCGGACTGCCGGAATTGGCCGAAAGCACAAGTAGGGCCGCGCCTACAGGTGTAGTTACTTAAATATTCACCTTGTCCGTTGCCGTCAGCCCGCCCGCACCGCTTGCCCCACGGCTCTGCCACAGAGCTTGGGTATATTCGACACGGCCCTCCCCTTTGAAACGACCATGAAAAAACTGTACAAATATTTCTTCCGCGGACTGATCACCATCCTGCCGGTGGCCCTGACTCTGTATGTTCTTTATATTTTTCTGGCTTGGTCAGAGACCTTGGCGCTGTGGGTCTTGCGGCCGCTGATCGGCAGTTTTTACATACCGGGCATGGGACTGGTATTTGGCATTTTGGGCATTCTGGCGATCGGGGTACTGGTCTCTCAGCGCCGCGTCCGGGGCGTACTGTCCTTTGTGGAACTGCCGCTGACCAACCTTCCTGTCGTCAAAAGCATTTACTCGTCGCTGAAGAGTTTTGCCGACTATTTTTCTCCGACGGGCCAGCCCGACACGCAGCAGGTTGTGGTGTTGCGCATGCCGGGTCACGGACTGGAAATTGTAGGCTTGGTGACACGCCGCAGCTTTGAGGACCTGCCGGCAGGATTTTTGCCCGGCGAGCGGGTGGCGGTCTATCTGCCCATGGGTTACATGATTGGCGGCTACACCGTCTTTGTGCCGCTGGAGTGGGTTCAACCAATCGCGATGTCGGTTGAAGAGGCCATGCGTTCGTCGCTTATCGCATGGATGGCGCGCCCGCCAGCCAGCTCGGCTGACAGTGCGGCCAAGCCCTGAAGCCTGACTACGCGATCAACGTAATAGCTGTTTACGCCTGCAATTAAAAGACCAGAGGCCTGAATCGCTCTAAAAAATCAAATGACCGCAGCCTGTCAGTGCGACTGACGCTGAGACGGACCCGGGCCGCGGCCGGCGATGTGCCTGAAGGTGATGCGGCCTTTGCTCAGATCGTAAGGCGACAACTCCAGTGACACCTGGTCGCCCGCCAGAATCCGGATGTGGTTCTTGCGCATCTTGCCAGAGGTATAAGCCACCAGCTTGTGGCCGTTGTCCAGGGTCACGCGAAAGCGCGAATCGGGCAGCACCTCGTTGACCAGTCCGTGCATTTCGATCAGTTCTTCTTTGGCCATGATGTAACTCCTTGAGAATTTGAAAAAAACTTGTCAGTGCAGGCTGGCCCCAGCGAGACCAGCAACTCGTCAGGCACAAGCCGGCGATGAACTTTCCTGAATCCAGCACAGTGCGTGTTCAGTGGCGTAATGCACGGCGGCTGCCGCGCTGTCAAACAGGCCGCTGAAGCGCAGCACGCGGTCATGCGTGGCACTGCCGCGACCAGAGCGGATGGAAACCGATGCAGCGTAACGGCCTTCGCCCTGCAGCCTGGCGAGCGGAGAGACAAGGTATTTGCCCACCGCTATTTTGGTGTGATCAATGTTCATAAAATTCTGCGCCGGGTATTTGTCCCGGCTTGATAAATTAGAGAAGTAAACGGCTTGCAAGCAAGCCAGCGAGTCTCCGGTTTCTACCCACCAAGCCCTTGAAAGGGCTGGGCAGGCTGAGCCTTGAGTGGGCACCGTTGGGAGAAGTGCTCGCTAGGAAATTAGAACAGTGCTGAGAGGGTTCAGGGCGGTAAGGGCACTGAAAACACTGTGAATCCGGGCTCTGAGAAGCGCCGCGTTCAAGAAGGAAGCCAAAAAAATAAGCTTCGATGTAAAAAGCTGATGCGTTACCGAAGCTCTTATTGTAGTCGCTTGGCGAAAACCGCGTGCATCACCGAAATTCGTCATCCCGCAGCCTGCCGATGCAGCAGTAACGGCTAAACTAGGCGAGTCGGAAGCGTGGCAGAGTGGTCGATTGCACCGGTCTTGAAAACCGGCAACGGGAAACTGTTCGTGAGTTCGAATCTCACCGCTTCCGCCAAAATCATGCAAAGCCTTGATTTTGAATGACTTTTTTATGTTGATCGATCGAAGTTCGAAGTTGTCCATGGACATCATCCAACTTTGGCATCGAAAATGTACCCAGTCAGCCCTCTCAACAACCCTTCGCGGGATTCTGAAGTAGGCGCATCCAATAGCGTTGCATGCAACGCGTCAATCGAATGCGATGGCCCCGCCTACGATGCGACGCATGAAGTCGCGAATACCAAATGCCGCGCCTTCGCCCAGGCGGTCTTGAAGCTTGCAAGCGTCGCTACAGTCTCCGACCGGGCGTTGTAGGTCCGAATCCCGTACTTGATGTCTTTCGCAAACCCCGGCAACAGTCCAAAGTGCGCCGCCACAATTTCCATGTCGGGAACGGCTTCGTCGCCAGCATCGCGCTCGGGCGGCCTGCGGATGATCGGCGCCAGTTGGGTGGGGTAAATATGCATGCTGCCCGGCGGCGGCTCCCAGCTTTCAGGCAGCGCCACACCCATGCGCGCCAGCTTGGCACGCGCCTTTTTTCCGACGTAGTGACTGCACATGGCTTTAACTTTACCCGCGGGGCTTACACTGGATGAATGTGGCTCTGTTCGCGTTACGTATTTGAATGGAGTAGGCTGAAGCCTCCTGAAGAGGGACGAGCCTCATGAAGCCGATTGACAGTTGAGGGGTTAGTAGCTATAATAAGCTCTGATTACGGAGCCAATATGGAAGCTATTCTCGCAGACGTCGCGGTAAGCATGTCCGAGTTCAAGAAGAACCCGGCGGCTGTGCTACGGGGGGCAAACAATCGCCCTGTGGCCGTTCTGAATCACAACCGAGCCGCCTTCTACATGGTCCAGCCGCCCCTGTTCGAGGCGCTCATGGAAGAGCTGGCGGACCAGGAGCTGTACCGAAAAGTCCTTCGACGCATGGCCGACAAGTCCAAGGCGGTCGAGGTTGACATTGACAGCCTCTAAGAAAGCGCCCAAGCACAAGTATCGGCTCTTCTTCCTGCCGGACGCGCTTGAGGAGTGGCGCGACCTGGACGGCTCAATCCAACAAAACCTGAAGAAGCTGCTCGCCAAACGTCTGGACAATCCACACATGCCCGGTGGCGAATTGCACGGGGCTCTTTCCAGCTGCTACAAAGTCAAGCTCAACAAGCAAGGCGTGCGATTGGTCTACGAAGTCGAAGACGACAAACTCATTGTGATGGTGTTGTCGGTGGACCGGCGAGAGGACAGCGCGGCGTACAAGTCTGCAGTTGACCGACTTTCTGCGGCTGCCACGGCGTTGGCGAAGGCCGAAAGCACTAAGCCCACTGGTCCGGTCCCACGGCGGTCCGGGAAGAAATGACGATTGCCTCGTAGGGTCCCTGCCCGAATTAGGTATTGATTAGCTGCCGGCCGAGTCCCGAAATCACGAAGTGCTCCGGCTTCAAGTCTCCTCTGTACCACTCGGCGACTCGCATCCAGGCGAGGTAGTTGGGCAGGTTGTTGATGCCGACTGTTTCTTGACCCACCTGCCGGGGTTTCATTGACCCATCCCGACCCGGCCGGAACGTACGCCGCCAAAGGGTTCGACGACCGATGGGGTGGGTCAGCCCAAAGTCGGCACCTGGGTCAAAAATCGCGTCGGCGCCAACACCCCGGGCCTCCGCCCACGACCACCACGTCGTATTCCATGGCTTCGCGCGGGCCGAACTGTGCAAGAACTTCTTCGTGGGTCATGGTCATGGCGCCTTTATGGTGTCGGATGTTGTGTCCGTAACTGGGAATGCGAGCAGCCTTAAACGCGCTCGAGGATCACCGCAATGCCCTGCCCCACGCCTATGCACATGGTGGCCAGCGCGTAGCGGCCGCCTGTGCGGTGCAGCTGGTTGACCGCCGTCGTGGCCAGGCGCGCACCCGAGGCGCCCAGCGGGTGGCCGAGCGCGATCGCGCCGCCGTTGGGGTTGACGCGCGGGTCGTCGTCCAGCAGGCCCAGCAGGCGCAGCACGGCCAGGCCCTGGGCGGCAAAGGCCTCGTTGAGTTCGATCACGTCGAGCTGCTCGAGCTTGAGGCCGGTCAGCGCCAGCACCTTCTGCGTGGCGGGTGCCGGCCCTATGCCCATGACGCGCGGCGGCACGCCGGCCGTGGCCATGCCGACCACACGGGCGCGCGGCGTCAGGCCGTGCTTGGCGGCCGTGGCCTCGTCGGCCAGCAGCAGCGCGCAGGCGCCGTCGTTGACACCGCTGGCGTTGCCGGCCGTGACGCTACCGTTGGGCCGCATCACGCCCTTGAGCTTGGCCAGCGCTTCGAGCGAGGTTTCGCGCGGGTGCTCGTCCTTTCTCACCACGATGGGGGCGCCCTTTTTCTGCGCAATCGTCACGGCCGTGATCTCGGCGTCGAAGAAGCCGGATTTCTGCACCGCCACGGCCTTGAGCTGGCTGGCCAGTGCCATGCGGTCCTGAGCCTCGCGCTCGATCTTGTAGTCCACCGCCACGTTCTCGGCCGTCTCGGGCATGGCGTCGACGCCGTACTTTTCCTTCATCAGCTTGTTGATGAAGCGCCAGCCGATAGTGGTGTCGTAGACCGCATGGCTGCGGGCGAAGGCGGATTCGGCCTTGGGCATGACAAACGGTGCGCGGCTCATGCTCTCGACGCCGCCGGCAATCATCAGCGTGGCTTCTCCGGACTTGATGGCGCGTGCAGCCGTGCCCAGCGCGTCCAGTCCCGAGCCGCACAGGCGGTTGACCGTGCCGCCGGGCACTTCCAGCGGCAGCCCGGCCAGCAAGGCGGACATGCGCGCCACGTTGCGGTTGTCTTCGCCGGCCTGGTTGGCGCAGCCGTAGATCACGTCGGTGATGGCTTGCCAGTCCACATGGGGGTTGCGTGCCATCAGGGCCCTGATGGGAATCGCGCCAAGGTCGTCGGTGCGCACGCTGCTCAGGGCGCCGCCATAGCGGCCAAAGGGAGTTCGGATGGCATCGCAGATAAAGGCTTGGGACATGGCAATTACTCTTGAATAAGGTTAAACAAACTGGTGGCTTCGAGGTCCAGCACCTCTATGCCCGCGGCATTAAAAAGCTGCCAGCGCCAGCGCAAAATTCCCAAGTGGGCTTGCCCCCGGGAGCGCCGCGCTTCCAGCACGGTTGCGCACAGTGACAAATGGTCACCGGGGCGCACTGGGTGTGGCCATTTCACATAGCTCAAACCAGGTGATGCAAAGGATTCAGAACCATGCAGCGCCGCATCGGCGATCAGCCGCATTGCAATGGAACAGGTATGCCAGCCACTGGCGATCAGGCCGCCAAAGTGACCTTGCGCAGCCGCTGTGGCATCGGTGTGAAACCATTGCGGGTCATAGGCATTTGCGAACTGGCATATCTCGGCATCGCTGACAGCGTACGGCCCGGCCTGGATGGTCTGCCCTGCCTGAAATTCGGCGAACTTCATTCTGAGCCAAATCGGGGGACGCGCGTTTCACGCAGCGCGATAAAGCCTTCGCCCGCGTCTGAACCGGCAAAGTCAATCATCTCCACCGCCAGTGAGACCCCAAGGCCGGCCATGCAAGGGTTCAACATGCGGCCTCCTGCCAGTCACGCTGACGCAACCATGGGCTAACGCGATAGCGTTCGCCACGGTAATGCA
>JBKJZS010000394.1:0-1559 GCA_046714915.1 Polaromonas sp.
TGCAGCGACTCGTCCTTGGTGCCGTAGGGCTTGTCGCCGACTTCGATGCGGCGCAGGTACTTGACCCAGCTGACGCCCTGCACTCCGGGCACGATCAGACGCAGCGGGTAGCCGTTTTCAGGACGCAGCATCTCGCCGTTTTGGCCGTAGGCCACCAGCACCTGACCGTCCATCACCATGGCCATCGGAATCGTGCGCGTCATGCCGGAGCCGTCGGCGCCCTCGGCCAGCACGAATTTGGCGCGCTTGAAGTCGGCGCCGCACAGCTCCAGAATGGTGCGCAGCGGCACGCCGGTGAATTCGCTGCAACTGAGCATGCCGTGGGTGTATTGAACTGTGGGCACCGCCGTGTTGCCCCACTCCATGCCGGTGTTGGCGCCGCATTCGATAAAGTGCATGCGGCTGACGCTAGGTAGACGCATCAATTCGTCCATGTTCAGCACCATCGGCCGCTTCAGCATGGTGTCATCCGAGCCGTTAACCATCAGGCGGTGTTTGGACGGGTCAATGTCCCACCAGCCCTGGTGGTGCCGCTCAAAATGCAGCCCGCTCGGCGTGATGATGCCGAACAGGCCCTGCAACGGACAAAAGCTCACACTGGACTGCCCGACACGCGTCAAACCCGGGCTTTCACGCCGCTGCAGGTTTTTTTCCCACTCGCTCGGCAGGCCGTAACCACGCGCCGCCACCGGCTGGCCCAGCGCCTTGCTGTGATTAGGCAGGTTCAAAATGTCGGGGTCACCTTGGGCGATGGCCTGCTCGGCCAGCATCGCACCAGCCGCCGCAGTGACGGCACTGGCTAGAAAGCCACGGCGCCCGGTCCGAACCGCCTGGATCTGGTCCCGGCTGAGGAAGTTTTCCGGCGCCCGCTGGATAAACCGGTTCAGCATGTGCAAGCCGTTTCAGATGTCATAGCTGTGGGCTCTGGGATGTTGGGTCGGCGACAGGCTTTGCGCAGCAGAAACCACCTCCGGCTCGTCCAGCTCAATCGCTATCTGGGTGCAGACACTGCGGCACAAGGCCACCGCTTTTTCGCTCTGGACCCGATAAATCACCTGGGTGCCTTCCTTGCGTTTGGCAAGGACTCCGGTTCGGAATAACACTGCCAGGTGCTGGGACAGATTGGGCTGGGTCGTCTCGATTTCGGCCAGCAGTTCGTTGACCGACTTCTCGCGCTCGCACAGTGCACTCAACACACGCAGCCGCATCGGCGTGGCCAATACCGCGAACAATTCGGCCGCCAGCTCAAAGACCCGTCCCTGTTCTGATTTCGCACCGGCTTGAATCATGTTGTTCATAAAAGATGAAAGATGTGGACTTAAATATAAGTAATGACTGATATTAAAACGCTCACCATGTCATCAGCCTACCGGGACATACCCTTAAGCCGAATGGCACTTACTTAAACCGCGAATATCGAGAAACCTGTCACCCGGGCGTGAGCCGGGATTCATTTTCACTGTCACCAACTGGCGGGGACGTGGATGAGGCCTGAAGTTGTCATTGCGGGCTTGACCCGCAATCCATGCCTCGCGGGCCTGTGCAGTGGGACATGCGGC
>JBKJZS010000395.1:0-8187 GCA_046714915.1 Polaromonas sp.
CAGGGCCTGATCCCGGTCAAATACCTGGGCGTGGAGCAGGGGGTGAATGTCACGCTGGGCCTGCCGCTGGTGCGCACCAGCCCGGACCACGGTACTGCCTTTGACATTGCCGGCAGCGGCAAAGCCAATGCGGCCAGCCTGATCGCAGCCATCCGCATGGCGCGCCGATTGTCGGCCTGAGCCGGTTGCCTGCCCTGAATCTGCATACCAAACAGGTCTGTTTCCCCATGAGGATGAGCGCAGCAAGCTATTAATTCAATAGCAACTTCGGCGCTCACATAATCCTGTCCTGCGGACCTACCGGCTTTTCAGGCTGTCTCGAATCTCGCGCAGCAGCACCACGTCTTCAGGCGTGGCCGCTGGCGCCGGGCTCGGCTCGGACTGGTGGCGCTTAAGCCGGTTGATCTGCTTGACCATCATGAAGATGATGAAAGCCAGGATGACAAAATTAAGCGACACCGTGAGGAAGTGGCCATAGGCAAATACCGGCACACCGGCCTTTCGCAAAGCGTCCAGCGACATGTCCGTGCCCGGCGGCACCGAACCGAGCAAAATATACAGACTGGAAAAGTCCAGCTTGCCGAAGACCATGCCCAGCACGGGCATGATCAGGTCGCTGACGACAGCATCGACTATCTTGCCGAAAGCGGCCCCGATGATCACGCCCACGGCCAGGTCGATGACATTGCCCTTGACGGCAAACTCCCTGAATTCCTGCATCATTCCCATGTGGTGCCCCTTGGTTGCCGTTGATCCAATGGTTGCTGCTGTCGCGCAATCCTGCAGCCGGATTATCCGCGCTGCCGCTGCGCGATGTCGCAGCGGGGCTGTCGGGATGGGAGTCTGCAGCTTGAATAACTCGTTCGCACTCCGTTACAATCCTAGGTTGACCCCGTAAGCCTTTTCCAAGCCATGTTCTTGTAGGACACCCATGACCCAAGCAAGCCTTAGCGTACCGCACAGTGCACCGATTGATAAAGATAAAAGAAACTGGATCGTGACCACCTGCGCCATGGGTGGTGCCGGCGTTGCCGCTGTTGCCGTCCCGTTTGTCAGCAGTTTTCAGCCGTCCGAAAGAGCCAAGGCCGCTGGTGCCGCCGTCGAGGTCGATATCTCGATGATGAAACCGGGCGAAAAGCTGACAGTGGAGTGGCGCGGCAAACCGGTCTGGATTGTCAAACGCACGCCGGAGCAACTGGCAACCTTGTCCAAACTCGATCCGATGCTGGCCGATCCGAAGTCGCAGCGCAAGCCTGAAGAGCTCACCCCCGCCTACGCCCGCAACGAAAACCGCTCGATCAAACCCGAAATTTTTGTCGCTGTCGGCATCTGCTCGCATCTGGGCTGCTCGCCCATCGACAAGTTTCAGAGCGGCGCGCAGCCGTCGCTGCCGGACGACTGGGCCGGCGGCTTTTTCTGCCCCTGCCACGGCTCGACCTTTGACATTGCAGGCCGCGTTTATAAAAACAAACCGGCACCGGACAATCTGGAAGTGCCCCCCCACATGTACCTGTCGGACAACCGCTTGCGGATTGGCGAGGACAAAAAAGCCTGAAGCTTTGCTGGACATCCAGCCGGCGCCCGCTGCGCCCGCCCAAGTCCCCAATCGAATAGCGAATAGCGAATAGGATCCTTTATGGCTGAATTCAAAGAAGTCTCCCCCGATGCACCGGTCGGTGCCAAGTTGATGAACTGGGTCGACAACCGCTTTCCCGCGAGCAAGCTCTACAAAGAGCACATGAGCGAGTACTACGCACCGAAGAACTTCAACTTCTGGTACGTGTTCGGTTCGCTGGCCTTGCTGGTGCTGGTGATCCAGATCGTCACCGGCATTTTCCTGACCATGCATTACAAGCCCGATGCCGCGCTGGCATTTGGCTCGGTCGAATACATCATGCGCGACGTCCCCTGGGGCTGGCTGGTTCGCTACATGCACTCCACCGGCGCCAGCGCCTTTTTTGTGGTGGTCTATCTGCACATGTTCCGTGGCCTGATCTACGGCAGCTACAGGAAGCCGCGCGAACTGATCTGGATCTTTGGCTGCGCGATTTTTCTGTGCCTGATGGCCGAAGCCTTCATGGGCTACCTGCTGCCATGGGGCCAGATGAGCTACTGGGGCGCCCAGGTAATCGTGAACCTGTTTGCCGCCATTCCCTTCATCGGCCCGGACCTGGCGCTGCTAATCCGCGGCGACTACGTGGTCGGCGACGCTACGCTGAACCGCTTTTTTGCCTTCCACGTGATCGCCGTGCCGCTGGTCCTGCTGGGTCTGGTGGCGGCACACATCATCGCACTGCATGAAGTGGGCTCCAACAATCCCGATGGTGTCGAAATCAAGGCGCACAAGGATGCCAATGGCAAGCCACTCGACGGCATTCCTTTTCATCCCTATTACACGGTGCATGACATCTTTGCAGTCAGCGTGTTCCTGATGATTTTTTCCGCTGTCATCTTCTTTGCGCCCGAGGCCGGCGGTTATTTCCTCGAATACAACAACTTCATTCCGGCGGACTCGCTCAAGACCCCTGCCCACATCGCCCCGGTCTGGTATTTCACGCCTTACTACTCCATGCTGCGTGCCATCACCAGCCAGATGATGTATGCGCTGATTGCCTGTGTGCTGGCCGGCGCCGTCCTGGGCGTGCTCAAGGCCAAAATCGGGATGCTGTTCAAAGCCGTCATCGTCGTCGCTGCGGTGGCGCTGATTGCAGCGATGCTCATGATCGACGCCAAATTCTGGGGCGTGCTGGTCATGGGCGGCGCGGTCATCATTCTGTTTTTCCTGCCCTGGCTGGACAACAGCACGGCCAAATCCCTGCGTTACCGCCCGAGCTGGCACGCCTTCCTGTACGGCATTTTTGTCGTCAACTTCCTGGTGCTCGGTTACCTGGGCATCAAGCCGCCCTCATTGATCAA
The DNA here is from genome assembly GCA_046714915.1 of Polaromonas sp. Classification (GTDB taxonomy): domain Bacteria; phylum Pseudomonadota; class Gammaproteobacteria; order Burkholderiales; family Burkholderiaceae_C; genus Polaromonas. The sequence goes on from JBKJZS010000395.1 coordinate 2,917, forward strand.
CGAGCGGGTGTCGCAGGTCGGGACACTGTTTTATTTCGGTTTCTTCCTGCTGATGCCATGGTGGAGCCGTCTGGGTAACTTCAAGCCAGTCCCTGATCGCGTGACTTTTGCTGCCCATTGAGCTGGAGATCTGAAATGATGAAGACACTGAAACAACTGGCTTTGGGTTTAGTCGCCGTTCTGGCGTTGGCCGGCAATGGTGCGCATGCGGCGAGCGATGGCATCGCCTGGGACAAGGCGCCCAACAAAACCAACGAGCTTGGCGCACTGCAAAACGGCGCCAAGCTGTTCGTCAACTATTGCCTGAATTGCCACTCCGCCGCTTTCATGCGCTACAACCGCCTCACCGACATCGGGTTGACCGAGCAACAGATCAAGGACAACCTGCTCTTTGCCACCGACCGTGTCGGCGAGACCATGAAGGCGGCGATGGACCCGAAGCAGGCCAAGGACTGGTTTGGCGGCAACCCGCCCGACCTGACCGTGATTGCCCGGTCGCGTTCTGGGGCGCAAGGCTCAGGTGCAGACTATCTGTACACCTTCCTGCGCACCTATTACCGTGACGACACCAAGGTGACCGGCTGGAACAACCTGGCCTTTCCCACCGTGGCCATGCCGCATGTGCTGTGGGAGCTGTCCGGTGAGCGCAAGCCGGTGTTTGGTGAAAAAGTGGAGCATGGCCACAAGGTCAGCGTCTTCAAGGGCTGGCAGCAGGTCACGCCCGGCACCATGACGCCGTTGCAGTACGACCAGGCCATCGGTGATCTGGTCGGTTACCTGCAGTGGATGGGGGAGCCGGCCCAAAACACCCGCATCCGGGTCGGCGTTTGGGTGCTGATGTTTCTTCTTGTGTTCACCTTCATCGCCTGGCGTCTGAACGCCGCGTTCTGGAAAGACATCAAGTAAATTTTCTCGCCGGGGCTAGTTTCCCGGCACCTTCTGGAGTGGATGCGTTCAATGTATCCACTCCTTTGCATTTAGGAGTTCGCACCATGATGGTCCTTTATTCAGGCACGACCTGTCCGTTTTCGCATCGCTGCCGTTTTGTGCTGTTTGAAAAAGGCATGGACTTCGAAATCCGTGATGTGGACTTGTACAACAAGCCAGAAGACATCAATGTCATGAACCCCTACGGTCAAGTGCCGATTCTGGTAGAGCGTGACCTGATTCTTTACGAATCGAACATCATCAATGAATATATTGACGAGCGCTTCCCGCATCCGCAACTGATGCCCGGCGACCCGGTCGACCGTGCGCGGGTTCGCCTGTTTTTGCTCAACTTCGAAAAAGAGCTGTTCGTCCACGTCAACACGCTGGAAGCCCGTGCGTCCAAAGGCAATGAAAAAGCGCTGGAAAAAGCCCGCTCGCACATTCGTGACCGGCTGACCCAACTCGCCCCTGTTTTCCTGAAAAACAAGTTCATGCTGGGCGACAACTTCTCCATGCTCGACGTGGCGATCGCCCCCTTGCTCTGGCGCCTGGACTATTACGGCATCGACCTGTCGAAAAATGCAGCGCCGCTGCTCAAGTACGCAGAACGCATCTTCTCGCGCCCAGCCTACATCGAGGCACTCACGCCGTCAGAAAAAGTCATGCGCAAGTAACTATGGCCCCCACGCTTGTCGCTTCGCGTACTGCGCTGCCCCCCGAGGGGGCGCTGCGCCTGCGGCCCGGCAGAGCCGGTTCCGCGGCCCTGGCTGGTGAAGAGGGTGCCCCCACGCTTGTCTCTGCGTGTACGTCGCTGCTCGCCGAGGGCGCGCTGCGACTGCGGCTGGGCAAAGCCGGTACCGTGGCCCTGGCAGGTGAAGAGAGAGCCCCCACGTCCGTCGCCGGATTGCTGGCATCGCTTTGACAGGCAATTTCATGAATGCCCCGGACGCCACGTCCACACGCCCCTACCTGATACGGGCGCTGTACGAGTGGTGTACCGACAACGGTTTCACGCCGTATGTGGCTGTGGCCGTTGACGAAACAGTGCAGGTGCCGCGGGAATACGTAAAGAACAACGAGATAGTGCTCAATATCAGCTTTGATGCGACCAGCTCCCTGAAGCTCGGCAACGATTTCATCGAATTCAAGGCGCGTTTTGCCGGGAGCGCCCGCGAAATCATGGTGCCAATCAGCCGTGTCATTGCCATTTATGCGCGGGAAAACGGGCAGGGCATGGCGTTTCCGTTGCGTGTTTCTTCGGACGGTCCGCCGCCGGCGGCTGAAGCAGTTGCGAACCCTGCCCCGGCGCTGCTGGCTTCGACGCTGCCAACCGCCGAGGAGGCACCCGCGTCCGGATCGGAAACCAAGATCGTGCAACTGGTGCCGGGCACCAACCCCGCCTCCGGTCGTGATGATGATCCGGATCCCCCCAAGCCGCAACAAGGCAAACGTCCTTCGCTCAAGCGGGTCAAATAGACAAGTCAAGTAAAATGGAGTTTGTGCCGATTTAGCTCAGTTGGTAGAGCAACCGCCTTGTAAGCGGTAGGTCATCAGTTCGAATCCGATAATCGGCACCATGAATCCAACGCCTGCCCCGGTCTTTGTGCGGCCGGGTGCAGACCCTCAAAAGCTATTATTTTGATAGCACCACCCTAAGACCAGCCAAGCGAATTCAGCGTTCGGCAACTGCGCAACTGCTACTTGCTGGCGATTAGTATCTTCAACCGAATTGAGGTAACCTTCCAACCTTTGCCGATCAGGCCGGTTTGAATGAGGGGCAGCAATTGGCGGACCTTGGCTGCGGCAGCATTGCCGCTGACCAGCAGGCACCAGGCTTCGCCATCAATGGGTCCGGCCTGAATGGCGGGGCGCAAGGCTTCGGGAATCAGCGACTCAATCGCTTTGAGCCTGTCGTTGGACTCCTGAACAAGCCCGGTCAGCCGTGCCAGAGACGGCGAGTTTTGGGCAGCCTGGTTAAAGGTGACGGCCCGGTGCAGTCGGGGGCTGGGGTTCACGGCAAGTAGGCTCAGGTTTTAAGGAGTTCGACAAGTGCAGCTGATTATCACGGATGCGTGGCTTGCCCAAAGCCGTGCCCTTTATTTAAGTGGTACCAAACTGGTTTTGGCGGGCTTCGTCGCTGCATTGGCGTTGATGCTGGTCGCTGCTGGCTTGTACCACTGGGTTTTTCTCAAAGGGGCTCGCGAGGGATGGCCCGTGGTCGGTGCCTTCGTCAAACTGATGGTGAAAGACGAGTTTGAGCAGCGTGACCGCTTCCTGCGGGAAAATCTCGACGTCATGGCCAAAAGGCTGGGCGAGATGCAGGCCAAGATGATGCAGCTCGATGCGCTGGGGGAGCGGGTCTCCGGCCTGGCGGGGCTCAACCCCAACGACATAAAAACGCTCCCCGGTCGTGGCGGGGCTCTGGTCACAGGGCGTTCGCTGACCATGGAAGAGCTGCAAGCCACGCTGGCAGAGCTCGACCAGTTGACAGACCAGCGCGTGGACCTGATGACGGTGATGGAGTCCCGCCTCTTTGACCAGAAAATCAAGAAGATGATGGTGCCCACCCAGCCACCGGTAGCGGCGGGCATCCTCGGGTCCTCGTTCGGCTGGCGGATTGACCCCCTGAATGGCCGCTCTGCGCTGCATACCGGGCTGGATTTTCCAGCCGAACCCGGCACACCGATCCTGTCCGCTGCCGGCGGCGTCGTCGTGACTCAGGAATACCACCCGGCTTACGGCAACATGGTCGAAGTGGACCACGGCAACGATCTGCTTACCCGTTATGCCCATGCGTCCAAGGTCTGGGTCAAAAAGGGTGACCTGATCAAACGCGGCCAGAAAATAGCCGAGGTCGGCACAACCGGACGCTCCACGGGTCCGCACCTGCATTTTGAGGTGCTGGTACAGGGCGTGTTCCAGGATCCGCAGAAATTCCTGACGGCCGGCCAGAAACTGCCCCAGGCGACGATGGCGGTCGCTGCCCCCCGGCCACAGAGTATGCAGCCGGCGCAGCCTGGCCGCCCGAAGTAACACCGGGGCAGAGGTAAAATCCGCTGTTCGCGCACAGTTGAACTAACTGGAAGCGCCCAAACCTAAGTCGATAATCAATAAGGAATTTCGGCCGCACTGACTGCTCCAAGGGAGCTGCCAGCGCGGCCTCGCATTTATGGCTTCCACTATCCTGACCAAAATTTTCGGCAGCCGCAACGACCGGCTGCTCAATACCTACCGCAAAACCATAGAGCGCATCAATGCAGCGGAAGCACAGCTGGAAAAGCTCGACGACGAGCAACTGCGTGCCAAAACCGAAGAGTTCAAGGGCCGGGTGGCCCAAGGTGAAACACTTGACGCCATCCTGCCCGAGGCCTTTGCCGTGGTTCGGGAGGGCAGCAAGCGCGTCATGAAAATGCGCCACTTCGACGTGCAGCTGCTGGGCGGCATGGCGCTGCACAACGGCAAAATTTCGGAGATGGGGACCGGTGAAGGCAAAACCCTGACAGCGACTCTGCCGATTTATCTCAACTCGCTGACCGGCAAGGGCGTGCATCTGGTGACCGTCAACGACTACCTGGCCAACCGCGACGCCCGATGGATGGGCAAGCTGTACAACTTTCTCGGATTGACCGTCGGAATCAACCTGCCGCAAATGCAACGTGCCGAGAAGCAGGAGGCCTACCGCGCCGACATCACTTACGGCACCAACAACGAATTCGGCTTCGACTACCTGCGCGACAACATGGTCTACGAGGTGACCGACCGGGTGCAGCGCAGCCTGAACTTCGCCATCGTCGACGAAGTGGACTCGATCCTGATCGATGAAGCCCGCACGCCGCTGATCATCAGCGGCCAGGCCGAAGACCATACCGAGATGTACCTGGCGATGAACAAGGTGGTGCCTTCGCTGACGCGCCAGGAGGGCGAGGCCGATCCACGCACCGGTGAAGGCATCATCACGCCCGGCGACTTCACGCTGGATGAAAAGACGAACCAGGTGTTCCTGACCGAGCAGGGGCATGAAAACGCCGAACGCATTTTGTTCGGTCTGGGCATGATCCCGGAAGGTGCCACGCTGTACGACCCGGCGAATATTTCGCTGATGCACCACCTTTATGCAGCGCTGCGCGCCAACCAGCTCTACCACCGCGACCAACACTACGTGGTCCAGGACGGCGAGGTTGTTATTGTTGACGAGTTCACGGGCCGCCTGATGTCAGGCCGGCGCTGGAGCGACGGTTTGCACCAGGCCGTCGAGGCCAAAGAGGGCGTGCAAATCCAGGCTGAAAACCAGACCCTGGCTTCAATTACTTTTCAGAATTATTTCCGCCTGTACGGCAAGCT
>JBKJZS010000396.1:0-3979 GCA_046714915.1 Polaromonas sp.
GTCAAAACGTGCGCCTGGATGCTGAGCTCACCGGCTGGAAAATCAACATCATGACGGCCGACGAGTCCGCTGAAAAGCAGGCCACCGAGGCGGACTCGAGCCGCAAGCTCTTCATGGAAAAACTCGATGTCGATGAGGAAATCGCCGACATACTGATCTCTGAAGGCTTTACCAGCCTGGAAGAAGTGGCTTATGTGCCGCTGCAGGAAATGCTGGAGATAGAGTCGTTTGACGAAGACACGGTCAACGAGCTGCGCACCCGGGCCAAGGATGCACTTTTGACGATGGAAATCGCCAAGGAAGAAAACGCCGAAGGTGTCTCGCAGAAGCTGCGCGACATTGAAGGCCTCACCCCCGAGCTGATTGAGAAACTCACCGCGGCGGGCGTTACTACCCGCGACGACCTGGCCGATTTGGCCGTCGATGAACTAACCGATATCACTGGCCAGTCTGCGGACGAAGCCAAAGCCCTGATCATGACCGCCCGAGCTCATTGGTTTACCGATGAAGCTCCGGCAGCTCAAGAGCAATGATCATGGAAGCCGCAGGGAAACCCAATTATGTCCAGTACCACTACCGTCGCTGAATTCGCAGCTGAACTGAATAAACCCACCGCTACCCTGATCGAGCAATTGACCAGTGCCGGCGTTGTCAAGGCGCAAGCCGGTGATCATCTGTCAGAGGCCGACAAACAGAAGCTGCTGAGCTTCCTGCAGGCCAGCCATGGCACGGCCAGCGCTGAGCGCAAGAAGATCACGCTGGTCAAGAAATCCACCAGCGAAATCAAACAGGCTGACGCCACCGGCAAGGCGCGCACCATCCAGGTGGAGGTGCGCAAAAAGCGCACCTTCGTCAAGCGTGACGAGGGCTCGGACATTGCGGTCGAAGAGGCCGTCCCGGTTGCTGAGGCCCTACCTCAATTGCCTGTCGTTGAAGACGCCGAACTGGTCCGTCGCGAGGAGGAGGCAAGCCGCCACGCCGAGCTGCTGCGCCGCCAGGAAGTAGAGCTGGCCGAAAAGCGGCGCCTGCGCGATGAGCACGATGCCAAAGAGTTGGCACGCGAGCAGGAGCGCCGGGCGGCCGAGGAAGCCGCACTGGCCGCCGCGCAGGCTGCCGAGGCCGCCAGCAGGCAGGAAAAACCTGTTGCCGGTAAAACAAAGGGCGCGGGTAAAACGGTCGCTACCGAAATTCCCGCGGTGCCTGATGAGGCCGCAACAGCATTGGCTGCGTCCAAAGCGGCCGAGGCGAGCGCTGTCCAGTCGGCTGCCAAGGCCAAGGCCACGGCTGAATTCCAGGCCGATGCTGTTAAAGCGCAGGATCTGCAAGACCGCCGCAAAAAAGCCGAGGCGGAAGCTGCCGGCATTCGCGCGATGATGAACGCGCCAAAACGTGTGTTGGTGCCGCACGTCGATCCCAAAGCGGCCATCAAAGGTACTTTGCACAAGCCGGCCGTGGTGCCGGGGGCTGCCAAACCAGCGGTGCCGGGCGCGCCCGCTGCCGCCGGTGTTGCCGGTAAAAAAGAAGTCAAGTCGGAGAATTTGTCTTCGACCTGGAAAGACGACGCCGCCAAGAAAAAGGAAATCAAGACCCGTGGTGCGCCCGTCGTGCCGGGTCGCGGCAACTTCCGCGGCGGTCCGCGCGGTCGCCGCAGCTCGGACAGGGAAGCCCGTCCTGAGTCCAGCTTCGTGGCGCCAACCGAATTCAAGGTTATTGAAGTTCATGTGCCCGAGACCATTACCGTGGCTGAGCTGGCGCACAAGATGAGCGTCAAGTCCTCCGAGGTGATCAAGCACCTGATGAAGCTGGGCCAGATGGTCACCATCAACCAGCCGCTGGACCAGGACACCGCGATGATCGTTGTGGAAGAAATGGGCCACAAAGCCATTACCGCTGCGCTGGACGATCCGGAAGCCTTTACCGATGACGACACCCAGGGCGCGCAGGTGGAATTGCTGCCGCGCGCGCCGGTCGTGACCGTCATGGGTCACGTCGACCACGGTAAAACCTCGCTGCTGGACTACATCCGTACCGCCAAAGTGGCTGCCGGCGAGGCTGGGGGTATTACTCAGCACATCGGTGCCTACCATGTGCAGACGCCGCGCGGCATGGTGTCTTTTCTCGACACCCCCGGTCACGAGGCGTTTACCGCCATGCGTGCCCGCGGTGCCAAGGCAACCGACATCGTGATTCTGGTGGTGGCAGCCGACGACGGCGTGATGCCGCAGACCAAAGAGGCGATCAAGCACGCGAAGGCGGCCGGTGTCCCGATCGTGGTCGCCATTAACAAGATTGACAAGCCCGATGCGAACATGGATCGCGTCAAGGGCGAGCTGGTCACCGAAGAGGTGATTCCCGAAGAGTTCGGCGGTGACGTGCCTTTTGTCGGGGTATCGGCCCGCACCGGTGCCGGTGTTGACGCACTGCTGGAGCAGGTCTTGCTTCAGGCGGAAGTACTGGAGCTGCGCGCGCCGGTCAATGCGCTGGCCAAAGGCCTGGTCATTGAAGCCCAGCTCGACAAGGGGCGTGGTCCGGTCGCCACCGTGCTGGTGCAGTCCGGGACGCTGAAAACCGGCGACGTGGTGCTGGCCGGCTCGACCTATGGCCGCGTCCACGCCATGCTGGACGAAAACGGCAAGACCATCAAAACGGCAGGCCCGTCGATTCCGGTGGAAATCCAGGGTCTGACGGAAGTGCCGCAAGCCGGTGATGAATTCATGGTGATGACCGACGAACGTCGCGTCCGTGAAATCGCCACCTACCGCGCTGGCAAGTTCCGCAATACCAAGCTGGCCAAGCAGCAGGCTGCCAAACTGGAAAATATGTTTTCCGACATCAGCGCCGGCGCCATCAAAATGCTGCCCATCATCGTCAAAGCCGACGTGCAGGGTTCGCAGGAAGCGCTCGCCCAGTCGCTGCTCAAGCTCTCGACCGACGAGGTCAAGGTTCAGCTGGTGTATTCCGCCGTAGGCGGCATCTCGGAGTCCGACGTCAATCTGGCGATTGCTTCCAAAGCCGTGCTGATCGGGTTCAACACCCGTGCGGACGCGCAAGCCCGCAAGCTGGCCGAGAACAACGGCGTTGACATTCGTTACTACAACATCATTTATGACGCTGTGGACGAGCTCAGAGCGGCGATGTCGGGCATGCTGACGCCGGACAAAAAAGAGGAAGTCATTGGCAATGCCGAAATCCGCCAGGTGTTCAAAGTCAGCAAGATCGGCTCGATCGCTGGCTGTATGGTCACCGCAGGTCTGGTGCGCCGCAGCGCGCGTCTGCGCCTCTTGCGCGAAAACGTGGTCATCTTCACGGGTGAGCTCGAATCGCTCAAGCGCTTCAAGGACGATGCGAAAGAAGTCAAGGAAACCTTTGAGTGCGGCTTGAACATCAAGGGTTACAACGACATCCAGGTGGGCGACGTGCTCGAATTCTTTGAGATCCGGGAAGTGGCCAGAACTCTGGAAGCCTGAAGTTTGTGAACGGGGCTGGCCATCGCTTGCGGTTGCCAGCCGCCGCTGACAGGCGCAATACCTTTTGACATGCGTAAGAAATCCTCCACCCCCAACCGTGGTTTTCGCGTCGCCGACCAGATCCAGCGTGATCTGACGGCGCTGATCGCGCGCGAGCTGAAAGATCCGCGGGTGGGAATGGTCACCATCCAGGCCGTCGAGGTGATGCCGGACTACGCCCATGCCAAGGTATTTTTCAGTGTGCTGATTGGTGACCCGACAGAGTGCGAAACGGCGTTGAATCAGGCGGCAGGTTTCCTGCGCAATGGCCTGTTCAAAAAGCTGATGATCCACACGGTTCCCACCCTGCATTTCCAGTTTGACCGCACCACGGAACGCGCGGCCGACATGAACGCCTTGATTGCCAAGGCGGTTTCTTCTCGCGCACAAGACGACTGAGTTCGCGCCGCCTCCCTTGATGACAGGTTCAGGGACAACGGCGCCAACGGAGCGTTCGGGCATGGCCCGCACGC
>JBKJZS010000397.1:0-4629 GCA_046714915.1 Polaromonas sp.
CTGGTGGAAGGCGACACTGGCCATGCGCCCCTTGTGCTGCTCGCGCGGGCCATACACATTGAAATAGCGAAAGCCGGCGACCTGCGTGGGTGCGTCGGAAAAATCATGTTGCAGTTCACGCCGAAGCTTCTGGTCGAACAGCAGCTTGGAGTAGCCGTAGATATTGAGCGGTTTCTCGCATTCGGGCGACTCCCGGAAGGTGTTCGACCCGCCATAGGTCGCCGCCGAGGAAGCGTAAAGCAGCCGTGTGCCCTGACTCTGACATGCTGCAAACAGGTCGCAGGACAACGTGTAGTTGTTGTCCATCATGTATTTTCCGTCCAGCTCCATAGTGTCGCTGCAGGCGCCTTCATGAAAGACAGCTTCCACCTCGCCAAAAGCGGCTTCCGCAAACAGATCGTAAAACACATCGGCGTCGATGAAATCGGCGATCCGCAGGTCTGCCAGATTGCGGAATTTGTCGCCGTCCGTCAAATCGTCGACGGCAATGATGTCGTCGATGCCTCGCGCATTCAGGCCTTTGACAATGTTGGAGCCGATGAACCCGGCTGCCCCGGTGACTATGATTTTCATTGAAAGAGTTCCTCATAACTGACGGTCGCGGTCCCAAACTTGCCGACCACGATGCCTCCGGCCCGGTTGGCCACCGGCACCGCATCACGCAAGCTCATACCAGCGGCAGCCATGGCCGCCAGCGTACCGATCACCGTGTCCCCCGCACCGGTCACGTCAAACACTTCCCGGGCCAGCGCGGACACATGCAATTGGCCCTGCGCATCAAACAGCGTCATCCCTTCTTCGCTGCGGGTCAGCAGCAGGGCCTGCAGCTTCAGCGACTCGCGCAGGTTCTGCGCCTTGATCTGCAGATCCGCTTCATCGCGCCAGGGGCCTATAACCTGTTCGAGTTCGGCTCGGTTAGGGGTGATGGCCGTGGCATTTTTGTAGCGCGAGTAGTCCGGGCCCTTGGGATCGACCAGCACCACTTTAGCGGCTGCGCGGGCCTGGTCAATCATCAGGGCTATGTGTGCCAGCCCGCCTTTGCCATAGTCTGAAAACAACACGGTGTCGTGTTGTGGAAGAATTTTTTCGAACGCGGCAGACTGCGATGCCAGCACTTCGTTTTCGGGTGTATTCTCGAAATCCAGCCGCAAGAGCTGCTGCTGCCGGCCGATCACGCGCAACTTGACCGTTGTTTTGAGCTGTGGGTCACGGCCGAAGCAGGGTTTAATGCCAGAAGTGGCCACCAGGGCTTCCAGCTTGTGACTGGCTTCGTCGTCGCCCACCACGCTTAGGAGCGAGGCTTGGGCGCTCAGGCTCACTATGTTATAGGCGACATTGGCGGCGCCGCCCAGGCGTTCTTCCTGCCGCGTGACGCGCACCACGGGTACGGGCGCCTCCGGCGATATGCGGTCCACTGCGCCATACCAGTAGCGGTCCAGCATGGCATCGCCGACCACCAGAACGCGGGCGCGTGAGAGTTTTTCCTGGGTCAGTTGCATCGGTAGCGGGGTGTTCATAATTCTTCAATGCGCCGGGTCGGGTAGCTGTCCCAAGCCTGGCAACCAGGACAATGCCAGAAATGCTGGGTGGCTTCAAAGCCGCAGGCGGCGCAGCGATAACGCATCAGGGGTTTCGTGGCTTTGTCCAGTGCGCGCTGCACCAGGCCGTGCTGGTGATCATTGCCCAGCTTCTCCCCCGCAATCCATCTGGCGGCAGCGACCAGCGAAGCCTCGCGCTCCAGGTGCTGGACATACCACTCGCGCGGTGCGTCTGATGCGGTGTCGAGCTTGATGATGGCTTCCACCACATCGATGGAGGGCATTTGCGTGTAATTACTTGTGAGCAGGGCTAGCGCTGACTGCGGCTGTCCACTGTACTGCGCAATATTGCCGAGCAGGCTGGCCGCCAGCGGCAAGGCTTGGGGCGCGGTTTTTTCCAGCTTCAGCAAGGTCGCAAAGGCTTCTTTATGCTGGCCTAGCTGGGCTTGCAGTTTGGCCAGTTCGATCAAGGGGCGGGGCGATGCGGGCGCCATGCTCGCCGCCATCCGCAGGCTATTCAGAGCGTGCCCGGTTTCTCCCGACGCTGTGGCTGTGAGCGCCTGCTCGCAAAGGTAGTGGGCTTGCCGGGTACTGAAGCTCCCGTGGCTGGCGCTGTCGAGTTTGCCCGCGATTTCTGTAGCACGCGCCCAGTCACGGGAGCGTTCGTAAATCGACAGCAAGGCAAGCCGGGCCTCTTCTTCATAACTCGTGCCTTCGAGTTTTCTCAGTGCGATTTCAGCGCGGTCCAGCAGGCCCGCTTTCAGGAAATCAAGCGCCAGCGCATGCTGCGCTCTGTCCCGTTCGGGTTGGGTCAGGTCGCCGCGTGACATCAGATGTTCGTGAACCCGTACGGCGCGTTCGTATTCGCCTCGCCTGCGAAACAGGTTGCCAAGCGCAAAATGCAGCTCCGAGGTGTCGGGGTCGTTCTGCACCGCTTCAATAAAGGCGTCTATCGCCTGGTCCTGCTGCTCATTGAGCAAAAAATTGAGACCCCGGAAGTAGGCCTTCGGCGCTTGCCGGTTTTCTATTCGCAATTGCCTCAAATCCAGACGCGACGCCAGCCATCCCAGCGTGAAGGCAATGGGAAATCCGAGCAAAACCCAGGTGAAGTCAAATTCCATGGTGCATGGTTGAAGGGTTCTCGGTGAGGGAGTGGGGGTGGTTCAAGCGCGTATTTTTCCGCTTCCTCCACCAGCGCGGCATCATCATCAGGACACCGGTGGCCAGACCGCAGGCAAAGGTGACCAGCACCACCAACACCAGCGGCGCCTGCCACAAGGTGCCAAAAAAGAAATACACGGAGACGGCTTGCTGGTTGTTCAGCGCGAAAGCAAAAAGAGTAAAAAAAATGGCCGCTTTAAGCAGCCACAGCAGGTATTTCACTTGGTGTCCCCTTGTGGTCTGGCGATTGTAGCCAGTGCCTCCCTGAGGGTCCTTATCTTGCTTTGGCGACCAGCATTTCTTCTGTTCTGGTATCAACGGCTTCGCGCAGCGCTTTGCCCGGCTTGAAATGGGGAACACGTTTTTCCGGAATGGCAACACTCTCGCCGGAGCGGGGATTGCGTCCCATGCGGGGCGGGCGCCGGTTGATGGAGAAGCTGCCAAAACCACGGATCTCGATACGGTGTCCACGCACCAGCGCATCGCTCATGGCGTCAAGAATCGTCTTGACGGCATATTCGGCATCGCGGTGGGTGAGCTGGCTGAAACGGGCTGCCAGTTCTTCTACAAGATCACTTCGGGTCATAAGAATTTTTTGGACAGCGAAATGGCGTGTCCTGGCTACGCTCAGGCACGCCATTTCGCGGACGTCCGTTTACTTGTCGTTATTGTCCAGCTTGGCACGCAGCAGGGCGCCCAAGTTGGTCAAACCTGCGTTCTCGCGCGACGACTGCTGGCTCAAGGAGGCCATGGCTTCCTGCTGGTCTGCGTTGTCCTTGGCCTTGACCGACAGCTGGATGTTACGGGTCTTGCGATCCACGTTGACCACCACGGCAGACACTTCGTCACCTTCTTTGAGCACGTTGCGGGCGTCTTCCACACGGTCACGGCTGATTTCGCTCGCGCGCAGGTAGCCAATGATGTCTTCGCCCAGATCGATCTCGGCGCCTTTGGCATCAACCGTCTTGACCTTGCCGGTCACGATCGCGCCTTTGTCGTTGATCGACACGAAGGTGGTGAACGGGTCTGAATCGAGCTGCTTGATACCCAGGGAGATACGCTCGCGGTCAACGTCGACGGCCAGCACAATGGCTTCAACCTCCTGCCCCTTTTTGTAGTTACGAACTGCGGCTTCGCCGGCTTCGTTCCAGGAAAGGTCAGACAGGTGAACCAGACCATCGATGCCTGCCGCCAGACCGACGAAGACGCCGAAGTCAGTGATCGACTTGATCGGGCCTTTGACGCGGTCGCCACGTTTGGTATCTTGAGCAAACTCTTGCCAAGGGTTGGCCTTGCACTGCTTCATGCCAAGGCTGATACGACGCTTGTCTTCGTCGATCTCCAGAACCATGACTTCGACTTCGTCACCGAGTGCCACGAGTTTGCTTGGCGCGACGTTTTTGTTCGTCCAGTCCATTTCAGACACGTGCACCAGGCCTTCGATGCCTGGCTCGAGTTCGACAAAGGCGCCGTAGTCGGCGATGTTGGTGATCTTGCCGAACAAGCGGGTGCTCTGCGGGTAGCGGCGGTTGACGCCCATCCATGGATCGTCGCCCATCTGCTTCAAACCCAGTGATACGCGGTTTTTCTCGGTGTCGAACTTCAGGATCTTGGCAACGATCTCCTGACCAGCCGTCACCACTTCGCTCGGGTGACGCACGCGGCGCCATGCCATGTCGGTGATGTGGAGCAAGCCGTCAATGCCGCCGAGGTCAACGAAGGCACCGTATTCGGTGATGTTCTTGACAATGCCCTTGACCGCAGAGCCTTCTTTCAGGGTTTCCATCAGCTTGGCGCGTTCTTCGCCCATGCTGGCTTCGACCACGGCGCGACGGCTCAGCACCACGTTGTTGCGCTTGCGGTCGAGCTTGATGACCTTGAATTCCATGGTCTTGTTCTCGTACGGAGACAAGTCCTTGATGGGGCGGGT
>JBKJZS010000398.1:0-4770 GCA_046714915.1 Polaromonas sp.
GGCATGCGCACGGCATCACGATTGATCCGGACAGCGGGCTGCGCATGGGTGGGTCGGATCCGCGCAGTGATGGGGCAGCGGTGGGGTATTGAGGGTTCAGGCGATTGTCTTTTGTAGCCAATGTGCAGCTACTCAAACGAGCCCAGCCCCCATCAGGGGCCTTTCCCCCCAGGGCACCCGCGATTGCGTAAGCGCTGGTTCGCTCGGGTGTTGGCACAAGCCGCTGCCTTGCTATGCGTCAGCAGCCGGGGCCGCACCAATCCGCGTAGGGTGAAAAGGCGAAATTCACCCTATGCGAGCCATGATCGAGCCCTCCTGCTCAATCGGTCGCAAATCTTTCATCCAGAGCTTTTACCGCCGCTTGCAATGACGAGAAGGAAATGGGTTTCGCAAGCGAAAAAACGTTAATCTAACAGTATTGAGACTTGACCCCGTAGTCTTTCCAACACTCCTTGATTTATCGTAGTGTTGCACTTGGATTTTGAGGCCGGGTAGCTTTTAACTTTTCACCGGTGTGGCCTGATCGGCGCGGCAACAAAGGACTTCATCATGTCAAAGCAATTTTCCATCCTGGTGGTTTCTGCCGTGCTGGGTTTTGCCAGTACCGCCGTCCTGGCCCAGCCGGTTGCCATGGAGGAGCGGCTTCTTGCACGCGGTTCTGTCCCTGACACGACGCCGCAGCAGCGGTACACCAGCGCCATCAAGGAGGCCGGCGGTGGCTATAAGCTTTATCTGGCGGAGTGCGCCGCCATGGCAGCGGCCGAGCGCAGCGCCTGCAGGCGCGATGCGCGAGCCGTCTATGATCGTGAAATGGCGGCCGCCCGCACGATACTGCGCAGAAAATAGAGCACCGAAAGGGTGGCGAATCGAGGCTGTTACCCCGAAGACTTGTAAGCCCCCTGTTCAGGAGTCACCCGTGTCCCGCGCTGTCGCGGATACCTGCTGCACAAGCTCGCGCGCTTCATCTCCCTCCGGTATCGGCCGGCCACTGTCGCGCCACTGCACGGCGGCCTTGAAGCCTTCGGACGCAGACCAGTCGATGGCGGCGCGGATTTCGCGCGGCATCTCGTCGTTGATCGCGTTGAGCCGCTCGGGGCGGTTCAGCAGCAGGCGGGCGATGCGGGGCTGGGCCGCATCGTTGTCAATGCGCAGGCTACTGAAGGTGGGCATGGTCTTGTCTCCTTTTGACAGATGAAAACCGTCATAGCCACCCGGCGATTCAGTCGCTTGCAAGTGGGTGGTGGGCAACTCAAGTAGTTGCGCGTACAACCAAAGCGCTATACAGTTGTTTCCGCAACCAAATAACGGATGCCCCATGACTTCCACCGTTTCTGAATTTCCAGATCGCGTTCCGGTGTTGATCGCCGGCGGCGGCCCGGTTGGACTGACCCTGGCGGCGCTGCTTTCTCGCTACGGCATCCACTGCCTGGTGATTGAGGCCGACGAGGGTTACTGCACCGGCAGCCGCGCCATCTGCATGTCGCGCCGCTCGCAGGAAATCCTGGGCTGGGTCGGGGCCGACCAGCCTTTGGTCGAAAAAGGTCTTTCCTGGGTCGGCGGGCGGAGCTACTACCGCGATGCAGAGGTGCTGCATTTCCAGATGCCGAGCGAGCCGACCCAGCGCTTTGCACCGATGGTCAATATCCAGCAGTTTTACGTCGAGGAGTTTGCGCACCGCGCCGGTACTGCGGCGCTCGATGTGCGCTGGGCCAGTCGCGTGACGGCGCTGCGGCCGCTGGCCGATGGCGCTGAAGTGGAGGTGCAAAGTTCCTCGGGGACACACCGCCTGCGTGCCGATTGGGTGGTGGCCTGCGACGGCGGGCGCAGCACGGTGCGCGAGCAGCTCGGCCTGCAGCTGCAGGGCACGCAGTACGACGGTAAATATGTCATTGTTGATGTGGTTCAAAAAACCAAAAGGGCGGTGGAGCGTCTGGCCTGGTTTGACCCGCCGTCCAATCCCGGCTCCACCATCCTGATGCACCGCCAGCCCGATGATGTGTGGCGCATCGACTATCAGATCCGCGACGACGAAGACCCGGCAGAGGCGGTCAAACCCGAGAACGTGTTGCCCCGTGTGCAAAGCCACCTGAGCATGATTGGCGAAGACGCGCCGTGGCAGCCGCTGTGGATCTCGATCTACAACGCCAAATGCCTGAGCCTCGAAAGCTACCGCCACGGCCGCATTTTCTTTGCCGGCGATGCGGCGCACCTGGTGCCTATCTTTGGTGTGCGCGGGCTCAATTCCGGGCTGGACGATGCCGGCAATCTGGCCTGGAAGCTGGCTGCGGTGATTCAGGGCAGGGCGGCTGAGTTTGTGCTGGACTCGTATTCCACCGAGCGGGTGCACGCCGCGCGCGAGAACATTGCCTACGGCGCCAAGAGCACCGAGTTCATGGCGCCGCCCAACTTTGCCTTCAAGCTGATGCGTGAAGCCACCCTGCGGCTGGCGCTGAGCGATGACAAAGTACGGCCGCTGATCAATCCGCGCCAGTCGTTGCCCATCACTTATGCAGACTCACCGCTGAATGTGCCGCAGTGCGGCGCCTGGACCAGCGAAATGGCCGCGCCGGGTGCGCCCGCGCCCGAGGCGCTGCTGGCAGGCCCGAGCGGGCCGCTGCACCTGACCCAGTGTTTCGGCCGGGATCTGCTGTGCCTGGTGTTTTCCGATGGCGCCATCCCGCAAGCGGTTCTGGCGTTGACGGGCCACGGTGTGGCGGTGCTGGCGATAGAACCTGAAGCCGACACGCTGGGCCAGGCGCGCCAGCGCTACGGATTGCCCGATGTGGCGGCGCAGGCACTGGTGCTGGTGCGGCCCGACGGTTATGTGATGGGCCGGTGGCGCGGCCTGGACCCCACGCCGCTGCTGGCGGCTATTGCGCAGAAAGGAATCACCGCATGACCGACGCAGACCTCGACAAAAGTTATTCAAGCCTGTGCGAAGCATTGGCGCAGGTGGGGCAGGCTCAGGCGCCGCTGTTCCTGTCCATGCTGTGCCTCTCGTTGCTGAGCCGTTTTGAGCGCGCCGATGAGGTCTTGCCGCTGATCGCCAATGCGCACCAGCAGTGCGTCGCCGAGGTGGTGGGCGATGCCGCGTAAACCGGACGCGAGGCCTGCTGCCGCGCACCTGCGGCCGCTGGACCGATTCCTGACTTATCGGCTGCACCTCGTCAACAAGCTGACGGACAAGTACAGCATCGAAGCCTATGCGCAAGAGTTTGGCCTTCCGGTGGGTGAGGCCCGCTGTCTGGCGGCAATCGGCAGCTTTGCGCCGCTCTCGGTCATCGAGCTTGCCGCCAAAGCCAACCTCAACAAGGCTCAAGCCAGCCGCGCCGCGCAGGCCTTGGTGGATCGCGGCCTGGTCCGCAAGGCCGCGAGCCCGGTCGATGGCCGCGGTGTGGTGCTGACAATTACCCCGGCAGGCCAGGCGCTGTGGAGCGGTGTGATGCAACTGATAGAGCGGCGCAATGAAGAGATCTTCGGCTGCCTGTCGGAAACGCAGCAGCAGCAACTCGGCCGGATGCTCGACCGCCTGATTGCGCACGCCCGCCGCTGACCGGTTCTTGGCCGGCGGCGTGAACAGCCTGGTTTGGGCCGATTGGATGCCGAACGGCTGCAAGTACCCATTCAGGTCGCATTAAGGGGCTTCAAACCTTAAAATATAGGGTTGCCCCCAAAATTGCCATGAACGCCCCCATCGACGTCTCCTTTTTCGCGCGCGCCGCCAAGCCGCTGACCAGCTACCGCAAGTACTGGGCCAGCCGCTTCGGCACGGCCAAATTTTTGCCGATGAGCCGCGCCGAGATGGACGTGCTGGGCTGGGACAGCTGCGACATCATCATCGTCACCGGTGACGCCTATGTGGACCACCCCAGCTTCGGCATGGCGGTGATTGGCCGCATGTTAGAGGCCCAGGGCTTTCGCGTCGGCATCATTGCCCAGCCCGACTGGCAAAGCGCCGACCCCTTCAAGGCGCTGGGCAAACCGAACCTGTTTTTCGGCGTGACCGCCGGCAACATGGACTCGATGATCAACCGCTACACGGCCGATCGCAAGATCCGCAGCGACGACGCCTACACCCCCGGCGATGTCGGCGGCAAGCGGCCCGACCGCGCGGCGCTGGTGTATTCGCAGCGCTGCCGCGAGGCTTATAAAGACGTGCCCATCATCCTGGGCGGGATCGAAGGTTCGCTGCGCCGCATTGCGCATTACGACTACTGGTCCGACAAAGTGCGCCGCTCCGTCGTGATCGACGCCAAGTGCGACCTGCTGCTGTACGGCAATGCCGAACGCGCGATTGTTGAAATTGCGCACCGCCTCGCGGCCAAGGAACCGGTCGCGACCATGACCGACATCCGGGGCACCGCATTTATCCGCCGCAGCGGCGACGAAACCGCACAGGGTTGGTTCGAAATCGACTCCACCAGCGTCGATGCCCCGGGCCGTGTTGAAGCGCATGTCAACCCTTACCTGGTGATTTCGGAGCAGGCGAAAGAGCAGGGTGCGAGCTGTGCGCGCGAGGACGACGCTGCCGAAGTCGCCGTCAAGGCTGAATCGGCCGCAAAAAACACCGTTCGGGCTGAGCCTGTCGAAGGGTTCCCCAAGGCTTCGACCCCTTCGACGATGCTCAGGACAGGCAGCTAAGTGAGAAAGGGTACGGGGCGAACGGATATGGGCTCGACCATCAAGCCGCTGACCTTCGTCCCCAACCCCAACCTGCAGTCCATGCAGGGCAGGATCAAGGTCCCGCCGCGCGCCCGCTCGGTGATTCGC